>JAGCGL010000048.1 GCA_017649605.1 Spirochaetia bacterium | reverse complement strand
CATTACAGTCACAAGTCCGCCGCCTACATGTACCTTGCCGATAAGCCGTACATTAGCAGCCTTTACCATTGCATCTGCTGCCTCGATTGAGCCTACAAGTCCTTTTGTCTCAACCATTCCCAATGCCTGTAAATTTGCCATCTTCTCCTCCTGTATTTACATTCATTTTTTATTGCAATTTTGCTAAGATCGACCGGGTAATCCGCTCGATATCTTCCCTAGTTAACATGCTTGCTCCCTTTGCCTCTGGCTCTGGAGCAGCCTTCGGTGCTGCCGCAGCTTTTGGCGCCTCAGGTGCAGGTCTGTTGCCCCGCAGGTCTGCAAGCTCTTTTATTCCATAGGCCACCCGCTTGATGTTGATCAGGTTGAGAGGTCCTACGTTGTCCGATGTGGCGCTGCCACCCATTGCTCCGCAGCCCAGTGTGAGCGCTGGAGCCAGACCTGTGGTGGCACCTACGCCTCCCAGAGATCCGTTTGTATTCACCAGAAGCCTTGATACCGGCTTCTTGAGTGCAAATTCTTTTATCACGCTCTCGTCCTGGCTGTGGATTGTCATAGTATGTCCCACACCTTCGTTGTGCAGAATCTCTATGCAGCGCTCACATGCGCTCTCCCAGTCCTTCTCCACATAGAATGCCAGGATAGGACACAGCTTTTCCCGTGAGTATGGGTTGTCCTTTCCAACTGTGGTCTGAGGCGAGATAAGGATCCGGGTTCCCTCTGGAACAGAGAGCCCCACCTTCTCGGCTATAACTTTGGCACTGCGCCCTACTATTGCCGGGTTCATGGTGCCGTTGGCCCGCATTATGAAACGGCCCAGTTTGTCAGATTCCTCTGGATTGAGGAAGTAGCCGCCCTGTCTCTTAACTTCGGCGATAACCTGATCCTTTATACATTCTTCTGTGACTATGCTCTGCTCCGATGCGCAGATTGTGCCGTTGTCAAAGGTCTTGCTCTCGAAGATCCGGCGCACTGCCTCTTTTATGTCGGCTGATTTCTCAATGTAGGACGGGCCGTTTCCAGGGCCAACGCCCAGGGCAGGGTGACCGGAGCTGTATGCAGCCCGCACCATAGCCTCGCCGCCGGTGGCCAGGATTATACCTACATCCTTGTGCTTCAAGAGAGCTGATGTTCCCTCCGGAGACGGGATAGTGACACACTGTACCACTCCGTCCGGGGCACCGGCGCTCTTGGCTGCCTGAGCCACGATTTTATATGTCTCAAGGATAGAGTTCTTTGCATTTGGGTGCGGGCTTATAACTATGGAGTTCCCCGCCTTGATAGAGATCATGCTCTTGTACATGACTGTGGATGTCGGGTTTGTTGAAGGGATAAGTGCCGCAACTACACCCATTGGTACTGCCACCTCCAAGAGGCGCTTCTCCTTGTCCTCCTTGAGTATTCCGACAGTCTTAAGGTTCTTGATGCTCTCCCATGTGAGAGTGCTTCCCAGGATATTCTTGAGGATCTTGTCCTGCCAGATTCCAAAACCAGTCTCTTCGCTGGCCATCTTTGCAAGGCGCTCTGCATTCTTGGCACCTTCAATGGCGATAGCCTCGCAGATTTTGTCTATCTTCTCCTGGCTGAACTCGGCCAGTTCGGCCTGGGCTGCCTTAGCTTTTGCAACCAGATCTCTGACTTCCTGTATCGACTGTAAATCTCTGTCCATCTGCATCCCCCTAATATCGTATCGGTTTTTCGGCAACTGCACATACTGCATCTGCAAATGCCTGGCAGGCCGCCTTGCAGGCCGCCTGGTCACCGGTCAAAAGTCCGCCGGCAAAGTTGGTCTCTGTCGGTGGTCCGTAAAAAGCATTCATTGTCACTTCTGCCACCTTGATGGCTGCATCCAGTCCCATTATAGCCTCCATAGGTGGGGCGATCAGATATGCCATTGCTGTTCCCTCAGGCACCCCTGCCCCCTTGGAGAGGTAGCTTCCGGTGCGGGAAATGCACTGGGCAAAGTAGACAATGGAACCATCGTCGTTGGCTGTGTAGAAATGAGCCTCGTTCTTTATAAAGTTCACGGCAGCCTCAAGGCCGCTGCGGACCTCGGATGGGCTGTCCCCTGATATGATGCCAAGGAATTCTCCTGCCAGCTTGGTGCTTGCGTTGGAGGAACCTGCGTAGAGGCTTCTTGCGTAAACCACTTCCACCCGTGCCTTCTTGGTGGCCTCGTCCAGTGCCACATAGGAGACATCATCGCAGTCGGTGGAGATAAGACCCAGGCTGATATGCCCTTCGGGCAGCTTAAGCTCCTTTGCCAGATACGGGTTCACGTTTGGGATTATGTTCACGCTCAATATGTTGGTCTGAATCGGTTCTCCCTTCATTCTCTCCTCACTTAACCAGATCTACACCGCTGGCCTTGGCAGCCAGTATCTTCTCTATAACTTCCACAATATAGGCTCCTGCCTCTACAGCAGAAAGGCCGTCCTTGTGGATATTTGACACAACTGTACGCTTGGACTCGGGAATTCCCACATGGGCATTGTACACGATGTATGCGCTCATGCTCTCAGATGTGGCAAGACCCGGCCGCTCCCCGATAAGGACACACACAACCTTGGCCCCAACAATCTCTGCCACCTGGTCCTCGGCAGCCACCCGTCCGTACTTCATGAAGAACGGAGTCCCCACTGTAAGCCCCTTGCTCTCAAGCCCTTTCATAAGCACCGGCATAATCTTGTCCAGGTTGGCGTTGATGGCGGTGGAGCTCAGGCCGTCGGCAGCATAGATCTGCACATCGGGGTTCTTTGCACATTTTTCCTTGAGGGTGGCAACCCCTTCCTCCGACAATTTACGCCCAAGGTCGGGCCGGGTGATGAATATATCTTTGGTGTCGCACTGAGTCTTCACGCTGAACAGGTTCATGCTCTTAAGAAGGTTCTCATCCACATCCTTCATGACAGCATCACGGGCTTTCGCATGGTCGGCACGCAGTGTGAGCATGGTCTGGGTGTTGAGCCGTGCACCGCACTTGCCTACGCCGATACGGGCTGTGGTGCGCTTTTTCATGTGAGCCAGCTCGGTCGGATCTATCGGGTTCTCAAGAAGAGGAATCTTCTTCACTTCTTCAGAGGCTATGTCGAAATCTGGCGGAAGCTCTTTTTTCTCAAGCTTCTCCTGTGGTGCAAACGGAGGCGGCACCGGTTTCTCCGGAGCCTTCCAGCCTGCCTTCTTAAGCTGTGCGATAACTTCTTCTGTGATCAGGGCAACCAGTTCTTCTCTATCCATTCCTAGCTCCTTGCGTTGGAGAAAATTGTAGGATCTCCTGCCCTGTCAGTAAGTTTTCCATTTTCCATTATGCCCATCTTCTCAAGCCACTCTTCGAATTCCTTGATAGGTCTTAAGCCCAGGATCTCGCGCACTGCCTGGGAATCGTGATATGCGTTGGTCTGATAGTTCAGCATCACGTCGTCGCTGGTCGGTACACCGAGGATGTAGTTTACTCCGGCACCTGCAAGCAGGATAGCCAGGTTCTCGATATCGTTCTGGTCTGCCATCATGTGATTGGTGTAGCAGCAGTCACAGCCCATAGGGATGCCTGAAAGCTTGCCCATGAAGTGGTCCTCAAGGCCTGCCCTTATAACTTGGCGGCTGTCGTACAGGTATTCCGGACCGATGAAGCCTACTACTGTGTTCACCATGAAAGGCTTGAACTCCCGGGCGAATGCGTAGCAGCGGGATTCCATAGTCACCTGGTCGGCGCCGTAATGGGCGTCGGAGGAGAGCTCGCTTCCCTGTCCTGTCTCGAAATACATAACGTTAGGACCTTTGGCTGTTCCCTTCTCCTTAAGGAGAGCCTGAGCCTCCCGTACAGTGTCGGCATTGAAGCCGAAGGCATTGTTTCCCTTCTGGCTGCCGGCGATGGACTGGAATATCATGTCGCAGGGGGCGCCCCGCTTAACTGCTTCTATCTGAGTTGTTATATGCCCCAGCACACAGATCTGGGTTGGAATCTCGAACTTGTTCTTTATCTCGTCAAACCGCTGCAGGATGGCAGCCAGGCTCGATACTGTATCGTTCACAGGGTTGAGGCCCAGGAGGGCATCGCCGCAGCCGTAGGAGAGCCCCTCGAAGAGGGAGGCTGTTATGCCGTCCACATCGTCGGTGGAGTGGTTCGGCTGGAGGCGGGTGGATAGGCAGCCCCGTCTGCCTATGGTGGTGTTGCAGGTGGCTGTCACACGCACCTTGTTGGCACCGTAGACCAGATCCAGGTTGCTCATAAGCTTGCAGACACCTGCCACCACCTCTGCGGTAAGGCCGTTCGAGAGCCGCCTTATATCCTCCTCGGTGGTCTTGTAGTCCAGTATGTATTCCCGGAGCTCTGCAATGCTCCAGTTCTTTATGCCGTCGTAAACCTCCGGCACTATGGAGTCCTGATTGATACGGGTAACCTCGTCATCCTCGTAGGAGACCACCGGGTTTTCCCGCAGGTCCCGCACCAGAAGGCGGCTCAGAACAGCCTTCGCAGCCACCCGCTCAAGGTCAGAGGTTGCGGCAATGCCTGCCAGCTGGTCGCCCGACTTGGCCTCATTGGCCTTTGCCAGCACTTCCTTGATAGATTTGAACTCGAAGCTCTTTCCAGCTAAAACAGTACTAAGTCTCACATCTATCCCCTTATCCGAAAAGCAGTGTCTTAACGATGACTGGAACCACAAGCCCGTCCATAAGCGGGCTCCCGATATCTAAGTAATCTCCATCTTCCACGCTTACGCTGTCGATGGAGGCAATCTTCCGTTTCTTATCCGAGGCATTGCTCATAGCAATACCAAGGGCTTTGGCAATATCCTCTTCCGAGATGACAATAAGCGGTGCTTCTGGCGGAAGCACTGCCTCGGCACTTTTTATAAGGCAGCCGGCAGCCAGCTCCAAAGTCTGGAATGTGGGGTTATGAGGCCCTTTCACAGCCAGGATTATCTGGCTTGAGCTGGCCTGGGAGATGAACCACTTGAGCCCTTCCATAAGAGGCTCGGCATCTCCCTTGAATATAGCATCTTCCACCTCGGCCGGCAGCTTGTAGACCGGTGTGTTCTTGAGCGGGAAGATCCCTCTGGAATAGTAGATGGTGCTGCCCGACAGGTTCATGGTGTAGGTGCCTGCGCCGACAACTGTGGCTCTGATAGTCTGGCTGGCCTCTATCTGGCGGGCTTTTGCGAAGTACGGATTGCTGCGGATGGAGCGGCCCAGGAGAATTCCGATATCACCAAAAGCGAAAAGGTCGTCCGAAGTGCTCTTCACACAGTCTGCCACTCCGCCTGAGAAGCAGATCCGCTCTATAGGCTGGTGCAGCATATCCTTGCTGCTGGTCCTTGTCCGCACCGCCTCGGCCAGCGGAGTAAACTCCTTAAGGCCAACCGACTGGGCCAGAATATCAGCCATGGCATCGGTTATCTTAGAAAGCTCTGCCTCGCTGCTCTGGCTTCCAACTGCGACCTTAACCCCTATCTTGTCAGCAATAAGCTGGGCCGAGGGGGCTATGTACTGGATTGTGCCAGAGCTGTCCAGCCGAATAAGCCGGCCGCCGATGTCGTAGCAGGTCTTGGCTGTAACCTTGCCGCTGTCAAAGAGGGCTATGTTGGTGGTCCCACCGCCGATGTCCAGGTTGACTACTGTGCAGAGGTTGTCGATGCTGTACTGATACGCTCCACTGCCCTTGCCCGAGATAACCGACTCAAGGTCGGGTCCGGCGGTGGAGACCACGAAATCCCCAGCAAAGTCGCTGAGGGTATCCAGCACTGTCTTGGAGTTCTCCTTCCGTGCCGCCTCGCCTGTGATTATCACTGCGCCGGTATCCACCTGGGATGGCATAAAGCCAGCCTTCTGGAACTCGGCTGCAACTATGTCCCTGACCTTGTCGCCGTCTATGAACACCTGCTGTTTCAGGGGAGTGAAGAAAACAGGGCTCTGGTAGATGATTTCCTTATCAAGGACAGATATGCGTGGAACGGTGAAATAGGAGGCTGTATTGTCTATTGTGATGCGGCTGAAAATAACCTGAGTTGTAGTGGTGCCGATATCGATACCGACACTCAGAATCTTAGACATTATTCCTCCCCTTTTATTATATTAACATTATTTATATATTTTTTGCAAATACTTTCTTCAGAAAAAAAGGCGGATACGATTTTGTCATACCCGCCCAATATTTTTTAGAGAGAAAAATTAGTAGTTATAATCTGGAATCTCTCTTTCTGTGTGGTGTACCTTGATGCCTGTCGATTCACAGATCCTGAATACATCCTCGCAGTCGAATGCCTCTTCTG
>JAGCGL010000047.1 GCA_017649605.1 Spirochaetia bacterium | reverse complement strand
TAGCTACTGAATTTACAAAAAGTCCACCGAAGAATTCAAAGATTGAGAACGACAGGTTCAATATAAATGCTATGAGTATATTTTTTTCAGTTTTCATATGTCATAAGCCACGGGGAATGTGAAGTAGGTGTCGGGGTAGGGCTCATCGGCAAGCATGAAGTGCCACCATTCGCAGTCCAGCGGCTTGAAGCCATTGCGTATCATGGCTTTCTGTAAGAACATCCTGTTGGCAAACTGCTCCTCAGTTATTCCTGTGTAATCGGGATGGGAGACAGGGCCGAAGAAATCGAAGGGGCTGCCCATATCCACCTCTTTTCCGGTGTCCATATCCAGCAGGGTCAGGTCCACGGCGCTTCCGCGGCTATGGCTTGACTGTGTTGCGATATAACCTTTCTCAAAAAGCTCCTGCTTCTGCAGGTCGGGGTAGAAGATGTGCTTCATCCTTATGTCCTGGTCCTCCAGACCCCACAGCACAAAGTGTTTTACTGCAGTTGCCGGACGGTAGGCGTCGAATACTTTAAGCCGGTAGCCACTTACAATAAGCTCTTTGCTCACAGCCTTGAGCGCTCTTGCGGCCTCGCGGGTCAGGAATGCACAGGGCTCCTCGTAGCCGTCAATCCTGTCGCCGATGAAGTTGTATGTGGAATAGTAGCGGATCTCCTGGATAATGTCTGGAACATAGTCGGAGAGCAGGACAAAGCCTGATGCATCCTTTGTCACATCTTTCATGTTATTGATTTTATAGAAGAAAGAAGTGATAATCAAGAGTAATAAAGGGGCAATATGATGCAGAAAAAATTTGTGATGAAAGGGCAGGATACAATCCGGGAGATCCTGGATTTCAACTGTCAGGCTCTTAAAGATTTTAAGCTTGATTCAAAGGAGAGACTCCGTACAGAACTTACATGCGAAGAAGTGCTTATGCGATTGCTGGAGCACGGTAATTTTGAAAAAAGAAATACTATTTCTATCAACATTAATAAATTTCTGGGTAATGTCAGCATTGATATGCGGGTTCCTGGAGATGATTTTGAATTTTTGCCAAGACCTGCTTTTGATGATATGGAGAATGATGAGGAGACTGCAGAGTCTATCCAGAACATTATTTTGCGGTCCCTTGGAGACAGGATAAGCTTCAGGCGTTCAGGCGATTATAATACAGCCAGGGTACAGGTCTACCGTTCTCAGTATTTCAATTTATATTTGATTCTCACCTCATTGATTCTGGCAATTATAACCGGGCTTGGTGCAAAGTATCTGCTGCCGGAGCATGTATGCAATTTTATCAATGAAAATATTTTCAATTCATTCATATCATTGTTTATGAATGGTCTTAAGATGTGTGCAGTACCTCTTGTCTTCTTTTCTATTGTTACCTGTTTTACCCAGACAGACAGCTTGTCCGGAATAAAAAGGGTTGGGCTCAAGCTTTTTTCTTTTATTATTGTTTTTATGTGCTTTGCCGCATTTGTAGGATATTTTTCTGTAAGGTTGCTCAGGACAGGGGTTGGAATGCATTTTACCGCAGCGCCGGGGGCAGCATCTGCGGATATGAACAATCTGCTGTCAATAAAGAATATCCTTATTGATGTGGTGCCCAATAATATTGTCAGACCTTTCTCGGAAGGGAATATGGTTCAGCTGATAGTTCTGGCGATTCTGGTCGGAGTGGCATGCGGGGCATGCAAGATAAAGATTGTCACCTCAATCTTTGATGAGCTTAACAGGCTTTTTATGAAGATTATAGGATTCTTCATACATCTTCTTCCGATTTTTGTGTTCTGCTCTGTCTCTTCGCTGTTTATTATAACAGGCTCCAAGGTGCTGCTCTCTGTCCTGGGAATATTATATACAGCTATATTTGCTAAACTGCTGCTTTTCCTGACTTATTTAACTATTACTGCTTTCCTTGGGCTTAATCCTTTAGAGGTGCTGAAAAAATCGATGCATATGCTGCTGACAGCCTTCACAACTGCCTCAAGTATCGCAGCTATGCCTGATGCCATGAAAGCGGCCGGTGATCTTGGAGTTACTCCGAAACTGTATAAATTCTCTATTCCGGTGGGAATGACTTTATTCAAGAGCTCTTTACTTCTTTATCTGATTATCGTTGTCTGCTCAACAGCAAATATTTATGGTATCGACATGCCGCTGTCAAAAGTAATCTCGGTAGCATTCTCTGCAATTGTACTTGTGATGGCTATGCCGGGGATACCGGGCGTAGGGGTTATACTTGTATCGACGCTGCTGACTATGGCAGGATGTCCTATTGATGCTCTGGGACTCGTGATCGGTATCGATCCTGTCATAGATATGCTTGCGACCCCTATCGGAGTATTCGGTGTCCTTGCTGCAGTCCTGACTGTGGCAAAAAGCGAGAAGCTGTTGAACAAATAATTTTTATAACCCCTTGTGATATAAGCAATTAGAAAAAAGTTTCAAAAAATCTCAAAATTTCTCTTGCGTTTCTATTGACAAGTTAGAAACGGTATAGTAATGTTGGTATTGTAAACGGAAACGTTGGTGAAACGTTACTGAAAAAAAGGAGATTAAAATGAAAAACTTCAGACAGACAATTAAGATGATGGTTATGACACTGGTTATGGCAGCAGTATTCTGCTCATGCAACGCAGCAGGTGGAGTAGACTCGTACGAGCCGGCACCGGCTAAGGCAACCCCGGCATCAGCAAGCGCTGTACAGAAGACACCAGTCAAGATTGCAAGCACAGAGATCAGGGCTCAGGCAGTCCTCTCCGGCACAACACTCACATTCTACTATGACAACAAGGATCACAACACAGAAGGGAAAGTATACGAAGTAAGCTCAAACGGCTACGGCGTGAAGGGCGCTCCATGGGCAGCTTCCGGCTTTGTGACAGCAAGATTCGACGAGTCCTGCCAGAACTGGAATCCTACCAGCATGATCTTCTTCTTCTCTGGCTGCACCAAGGCAGTATCTATCGACTGCACAAACCTGAACACAGCATCTGTAGTGGACATGAGCTGCATGTTCCAGAAGTGCCGCTCCCTCACATCCCTGGACCTGACAGGATTTGAGACATCAAGCGTTATCGAGATGTACCGGATGTTCAACGAGTGCGGCGTGCTCCAGAGCATTATAGTGAACAGCTCCTTCATCCAGAGGACAAGCCAGATAGGCAGCTACGATATGTACCGCCTGTGCCCGGCACAGATTATCAACGGCTGACAGAATTAAGTCTGAAGTAATGTCGCCCTGGAATGAGTTCAGGGTGATGATATAAGGGGCTCCGAGGAGGGAGCCCTTCTTTTTTTATACAACAGGAAGATATGCTGCTGCCACTGCAAAAATAAGGGCCGGCAGCATGTTGGCCACCCGGATTTTCTTATCGTGCAGAAGATTCAAGCCCACGCAGAATATCAGGATAGAACCCACAAATGAGATATTGTTTATCGCTGTCTCGGAAAGGACGGGCTCGATCGCCTTTGCCGACAGTGTTACAACCCCTTCGAAGACAAAGACAGGAATTGCCGAGAATGCACAGCCTTTCCCCATGGATGAGGTCATGATCACAATTATTATGAAGTCAAGCACCGATTTGACAGCAAGAGTGGAGAAGTTGCCGCTTATTCCGTCCTGGATTGATCCCACAATAGCCATAGCACCTATGCTGACAACCATGGTTGCATTCACAAAGGCATCGACAAACTGCATATCCTTTGCATTGCCAGTCTTCTTCTTGAGCCATTCGCCGAATCTCTCAAACTGCCTGTCTATATCTAAAAGCTCGCCGACAATTGTTCCCAGCACAATGCACATGACAACAAGCATAGCCTGCATAGACTCCAGTGTGCTTCCTGCCACACGGAGCATACCAGGCATGGCACCGCTTATTCCGATAAAGATTACAGAGATGCTGCAGGCAATTATTATAGCTTTCTGCTTTCTGTCGTTGAACAGTTTCCCGAAGAAATGGCCCAGGAATCCTGCGGCGACAATGCTTGCAGTGTTTATTAAAGTACCAAGGCCTATCATTTAAGCAGCTTCGACAGCTTCTCCATAGCTTTCTGGGTGTTCTCCCTTGAGTTGAAGGCGCTGAACCGAACATAGCCCTGGCCGCAGCTTCCGAATCCGCTTCCCGGTGTGCATACTATGCCGCATTCATGGAGCAACCTGTCGAAGAAGGCCCAGGAATCGGTTCTGGTGTTGACCCATACATAAGGGGAGTTGTCGCCACCGGTGCAGCTGTAACCCAGGTCAACAACCGCCTTTTTGATAAGGGCTGCGTTACCCAGGTAGTAGTCTGTCTTCTCCTTGATCTGAGCCTGGCCCTCTGGGGTGTAGCAGGCAGCTGCGGCACACTGTACAGGGTAGGAGGCTCCGTTGAACTTGGTGGTGTGCCTTCTGTTCCACATGGCATGGAGGGACGCAGGGTTGCCGTCAGCATCATAGACTTTGCACTTTTTAGGAACAGCCACATAGCCGCACCGCACACCGGTGAATCCGGCAGTCTTCGAGAAGCTGCGGAACTCCACAGCCACCTCGTCGGCACCTGGAATCTCGAAAATAGACTTTGGCAGCTCTGGGTTGCGGATAAAGCATTCATAGGCTGCATCGAAAAGAATCAGCGATTTGTTCTCCTTTGCGTAATCGACCCATTTTGCAAGCTGCTCCTTGGTTGCAGTGGCTCCGGTAGGGTTGTTGGGGAAGCAGAGGTAGATTACATCTGCCTTTGCCTTAGGAAGGTCTGGCACATAGTTGTTTGCCTCGGTGGAATCGAGATAGATGAACCTGCTGTATCTGCCGTTCACAAAGTCGCCGCTTCGGCCGGCCATAACGTTGGTGTCCACATATACCGGATATACTGGGTCTGGAACAGCAATCACTGCATCGGATGAAAAAAGCTCCTGGAAGTTGCCGGTGTCGCACTTGGCGCCGTCGCTTACAAATATCTCATCGGCGTTTATATCTGCTCCGCGGCTCTGGAAATCGTGCTCTGCAATGGCACTGCGGAGGAAATCGTACCCCTGTTCCGGGCCGTATCCCTTGAATGTGGCTTTATCTGCCAGGTCATCCACACCCTTGTGGAAAGCCTTGAGACATACATCTGCCAGCGGCAGGGTGACATCTCCGATTCCCATCTTGATGACCTCTTTCCCAGGGTTCTCCTTCTGGAATGCGGCAACCCGCTTTGCAATGTCAGAGAAGAGGTATGAAGCCTGGAGCTTCTTGTAGTTTTCATTGATTTTTATCATATGATTCCATCCTTAAATTAACTTGATGATATAAAAAAGTACTCTGATTGACAATAGATTGCTAAAATTAAATATTAGGTGTAGAATATAAAAAGATGATAGGTATCCGACTGGCTGACAGCACATTTTTCTCAATCTGCTCTGATGGTCCTGAAAAGAAGAGGGTAGTCCTCTCTCCGGCCAATAAGAACCAGAAGAAGGCCAAGATCGATCTGTTCAGATATGACTCTGCTGACGAGAAGGATGGGTACCATATCGGGTCGCTGTTCCTTGACTCTATCGGTTATGATGATGCAGGTGATTCCGAGATTGAGCTTTTTATCGACACCGATGGAAAGCGTATCCGGGCAGTTGCCACCGACCTCCGTGGAAACGGCAGGGATGAGTTTGAGACTGTGCTCCCTGGAATTGTTCCCGCATCAGGGCAGGTGAGTGTGCAGAAGGAAGCTGCCCCAGAGCCGGAACCAGTTGCAGTGAAAGGTATCAGGAGCCTCCAGGTTATGATGGCGGTCCTGCTCCTTATGATGGCATTTGTGACAGGCCTGCTCCTCTATAGTATGATTTCTGCCCCCTGTGTCCGGACTTTGCCAGGATATGCAGAGGTTCCGGAGCCAGCACCTGCCCCAACTCCGGCTCCTGCTCCAGTTCCATCACCAGCGCCAGCACCGGTTCCAGCCCCAAAGCCAGAACCAACACCTGTTCCAAAGCCACAGCCAGCTCCTGCTCCGGCACAGGCTCCGGAATATATCCGCTATACAGTCAAATATGGCGACACCCTCTGGTCATTGGCCGCCTCTTTCTGCAAAGACCCTTATATGTACAAGCGTATCGCTGCGGAAAATCATTTGGAAAGCCCCGACAAGCTCATATCTGGAACTACTTTAATTATTCCTATAATTAAATAAAAATACTAAAATACTCACTTTTTTTGCCGATAATAAATGTAGTCTTTCGGGAGGAAGTGTGACTAAATCAAAAACTACAGTTATTTTTGCCAGCCTTCTTTTGTGTGCTGGAATTCTCTTGGCGCTGGCCATGTTCTTTGCTGGATATGGAATCGCTGTCCCAATCTTTGTTCCTTTAGGGGAGTGGTTTCTTCTCCGGTTCCTGTGGGCTTCCTACTATATCCCGGCATATCTTCTCTTCTGTGCCGTTTATCTTCTTCTTCCCCATTTTAACCGCAAAGTTATATATATTCTTATGACTACTATCGCACCTTTCCTCACACTGGCAGCTTTCCTCCGGGTGCTTCTGTGGACCCGTGCTCTTAAATATTTTGTTGCAGTCCTCCTTGCTCTGGCTATGCTTATTGAGCTGTATGGAATCGCTGTGATTGCCGGTTTCAGGTTCAAGATGCCCCACTTCAGTCTTGCCAGTCTTAACTCATTTAAACGGGATGATGACGACGAAGAGGATGACGAGGAAGATGAGTATGAGGAGTTTGACAGGAAGGAAGTGATGGCTGCCCCTGAAGAAGAAAAGGCCAAAGGGGAGGATGATGACTGTACTCCTGAATATCTCAGCCTGGGGCTGAACCGCCTTTCTGAGCCCGATGAGCAGGTAAATTTCAATGACGAAGAGGAGCCTGTGATTGAGTTCGAGCCTGAAACAGATGCCGAACCGGATCAGGAACAGGATGATATGGATGAGGAGCTTGATGATGATTCGGAGATCAGCATCGAGATAGAGGATGATGAGGAAGAAGAGAGACCTGCTCCTAAGCGTGTGCACAAGGCAGCTCCTGCACCCCGCAAGAAGCCTGTGAAATATGAGATTCCTATAGAGAGCGTGCTGGAGGACCGCGGAGATTCCTCCAACTTTGTAGTTACCGAAGAGACCAAGGAGGATGCCCGGATTCTGCTGGAGACCCTCCTTGAGTTCAAGATAGAGGCCAAGATCATAAGCATCAAGAAGGGACCTGTGATCACCATGTTCGAGATTCTTCCGGCATCGGGAGTCAATGTCTCCAAGATTGCAAACCTGGCCGATAACATAGCCCTTAACCTGGCGGCTCAGAGCGTCCGTATAGTAGCACCTATTCCGGGTAAGCGGGCAGTGGGAGTGGAGATCCCTAACCAGAAGCGCAATATCGTAGGCTTCAAGGAGCTTATATCTGCCAAGAATCCGGATCTGGACAAGGCTGCAGTGCCATTTATCTTGGGCCGCGATATAGAAGGGGATCCGCAGGTGGTTGATGTGGCAAAGACTCCGCACCTCCTTATCGCAGGTACCACCGGAAGCGGAAAGTCTGTGTGTGTGAACTCCCTTATTTCCACAATTCTCTACAAAAAGCGTCCGGATGAGGTCAAGATGATCCTGGTTGACCCGAAGGTGGTTGAACTTAAGATCTACAATGATGTGCCCCATCTTCTTACCCCTGTTATCACAGACCCTAAAAAGGCGCTCCAAGCCCTGCAGTACTGCATAGACGAGATGGAGCGGCGTTACAGCCTCCTGGACCAGCTCAAGGTCAGGAACATAGAGGGGTATAACAAGACAATAAAAACCACCGATTACCTTGCAGACCCGTTGCCATACATCCTGGTTGTAATAGACGAGTTCGCCGACCTTATGCTCACCTCCAGCAAGCAGCTGGAGCCTGCTGTCTCACGGCTTACCGCCAAGGCAAGAGCAGTCGGAATCCACCTGGTTCTGGCTACCCAGCGGCCTTCGGTAGATGTCATCACCGGTGTAATCAAAGCCAATATTCCTTCCAGAATTGCCTTTATGGTTTCCAGCGTCACCGACTCCCGTGTAATCCTGGATGCCCCTGGTGCCGAGATGCTCCTGGGCAAGGGCGATATGCTGTTCAAGCCTTCCTGGACACCGGTTCTTACCCGTATCCAGAGCGCATTCCTTTCCGATGATGAGGTGGAGCGGCTTGTCACCGAGGTCAAGAAAATGGGAGAGCCTGAGTATATAGACGACATTATTTTCCACGATGACGAGGAGGATATGGATCTTTCCTTCGGAGGTGGCGGTTCTATGGGTGGCGGCGGCGAAAACGATGCCAACCTTATGGACAAAGCCCTTGCCGTGGTTGCCGAGACTGGAAAAGCCTCTGCATCCTATCTGCAGCGCCGTCTTTCCATTGGTTACAACAGGGCTGCCCGCCTTATAGAAGAGATGGAGGCAAGGGGTATAATCGGCCCTCCTAACGGTAGCAAGCCGCGAGAAATTCTCCACATGCCCGACAAGTTTAAGGATTGATATGAAAAAGAACGAAATATGGCGTATTGCCCTTTTGAATGCCCCCTTTGCCCAGGAGGCGACACCCCTTGGTTTCCTTAAGGAGCTGGAAGACGAATCCCTCTATAATCTGATCAAGGATGAGCCTGCTGCAGTTATCGCCCCGGTGCTCCATTGCATCGGATATGACAAGAGCCTGAGCTTCCTGGAAAAGTGCCGGACACAGCTTCAGAAGGATGTTCTTAAGGCCATGTACCTGGGCGATCTGGTGGATGACGGAATCCTTGGTGTCATAGCCAATGCTTTAAGGCGAAAAATTGAAAAAAAAGGTTGACAAATTTCTCTCCCCGGCTTTACTGTTTTATTACATTTCTTTAGGAGGAGAGACCAAAGCCATCAGAACAGACCTTGACCGACATGGTCATAAGTTACCAGCAGGGAAAAGTTTCTTATGAGACAATCTCTGGATATATATGTCTTTATGTCTACGATTATCCGCGGCGGACTAAGCGTTGGGATCAGGACCGCTGCAGCGATTTCTTTGTGTATATTCACCCCCGCCTGAAGAAACTGGCCGACTCCTTTGTTTTTTCCGGCACCCCTTTCGAAGCATATCTTAATGTAACCCTGAAGCATCAGATGAACTCATTTATAAGGAAAGTCCGCGACAAAGAGATAAAAGAGGATCTGTTCTGCAAGATGTGTGCATCAGGTTCCCTTGAGGACGAGGGCTCTCTGTACAAAATTTACGATACTTTCAGTTATGAGATAAGCGAACCTGTTGTATCCTACAGGATCAAGGCAGGGCAGGCCAGAACCCGCAGAAGGCTTTTCTTCCTGGCCCTTTCCCACCCGGATCAGCTTGATGACGAGACTATTCCATGTCTGGCTGATATTACAGGTTACAGCGCCGACTATATAAGCCGATGCTGCCTGGCAGTCAAGGAAAGGGTGCAGCACAAGAGGGAGTCGCTGCAACGGTTAAAGGAGCGTAAGAACGGCTGCTATTTCCAGCTTCTTGTGATACAGAAAAAAATTATGGATGAGACTGACCCTGATAAACGGATCTGGCTTGAGGAGCAGATTCAAAGGCTAAGGTACAGGATAGACAGGCTTTCCAAGATGATTGCCGCTAAAACTGCCTGCCTGGTGAGTCATCAGGATCTGGCCGAGGTTCTGGGGATATCGAAGGGGACAGTGGATTCCAGCCTCTTTTACCTTAAGAGGAAAGGAAACCGGCGTAAAGTCAGCAGTTCTTCTGCGGATATACAGTCTTTGCACTCACTCCAGCGATAGCACCCAGCTTCCCGGTTATGGCATTTATTTTGTCCATGGGGGCATCGACTGCAATGCTTATCAGAGAGATTCCCTCTTTTTTATAAGGAATTCCCATGCGCCCTATGATGTACTCGCTCGACTCGTGAAGCACCTCGTTCAGCTTGGTTGTGGCCTCTTTATCCGAGACAATTATTGCTATAAGAGCAACTTTGGTCTCCATCTGTTCCTCCTGTTCTAAATGTAGTATAAAAGATACCGTTTGGCAACTAAAGAAATAGGCCGCAGTGCACGATAAAATAGTATATGATGGAAATCTTGGATATAGCCATGCAGGGCGATAAAATTTACACCATGAAGCTGGCTTTCAGATGTACTGGCCTTGATGTGGTGATTGTAGACCTCCGATTCGACGGAAACCGTCTGGCAGTGGATGTTTCGGTGGCAAATGAGCATATCCGTCACCTCTTCGAGGAGGAATTCTACGATTTCCTGTACCGTTTCAAGAAAAACCACTTTATCATATCATCTCTCAACATCTATGTCGGCGAAGAGGAAATGCCCCGGGTGGAGCGTCCTGCCGCTGTCTCGGATGTCAAAGAAAAATGGCTTAAGGCAATGGATCCCTGCACCGGTTCCAGACTGCTGGATGCCTTCGCTTAATTAAATATAAATAATTAATAAAAATGTTTGCAAATTTACTCTATATTTGATAAAATATTTACCAAATATGCGGACAGCAGTCTCTGATTTCATTAATGCATTTGCCTCATCCAGCTCAGATCTGCTTACCAGAGCCCTTAGAAAACGGGCATCTGTCCAGGTCGATTCCATTACATCCTGCGCCTCGGCAGAGCTGTCAGACACAGTGCTTACATCGCCTGCCACAGTCCTGCATGGTTCTGGCTGTTCAGTAGCCCTGGTGCTTGAAAGGCAGCTTGCTTTTTCTATTCTGGATACCCTTCTGGGGGGCGATGGAAAAACTGCTGTGGAAAACAGGCCTTTCTCCGATGTGGAGCAGGCTGTGGCAGCTTCCTTTATGGATAAACTGGCCGACTGTCTTAACAGCATCTGGCGGTGGGGCAGCGATAAAGATATGACCAGGGACACCATGGCAGAACACTTTTCCGAGTCCGGTTTTCCGGCAGGGAAGGAGATGCTCAGCATGGCAGCGCTGAATGTCTCATGGGACAAGAGCTGGCGCAAGATGTATGTCTGTATCCCAGACTCTGATCTGGACGGGGTGGAGGCAGTACTTAAGAACGCCTTTGATTCCGACGGGAATGTGCTTCTGACAGTGGAGATGGGAAGTTCCAATCTGGATCCTGCCGAGGCAGGACAGCTGGGAATAGGTGATGTTATCTGTGTGACACCGCCCGGCGGCGGTCTTTTGGTAAGGGCTGGGAAAAAAGCTTTATGCCTTGCGCAGAGCGGAGCAGTGGGTGGTTCGGCCGCTGCAAGCATCCTGTGCAGATACGAGGATCAGGATAGCGGCCCTGGCACAGTTACAGCCCTCCTTGGAAGTGTCCGTAAGCATTGGAAGGAAGTTCTTGCATTGGACACAGGGGATGTGCTGGTGCTGGACCGGAAGCCCCAGAGTCCTGTGCCGCTGCTGGTATCAGGGCAGCCAAAGGCTGAAGGACAGGTGATTGTGATTGATAAAAGGTTAGGAGTGCGTATAAAGAAGCTGCTCTGATTTAAGATATGTTTTAAATCTCTGGGAGGGGACGTGAAAAACATTTCGATACTGATTATTATTTCTCTTATTTTGCTATGTGCAACTGCGGTGTTTGCAGCCCCTGCAGAGCAGGATCTGGTTATTCCTGACAGCAGCCCGGCCGGCTCAGCCTCTGGTGCCGGTTTCGGGGTATGGGACTTTTTCCGGACACTTCTGGTGCTGACACTGGTGATCGGGGCAGTCTATGGGGTGCTCCACCTTCTTAAGAAGTATCAGTCCAGGTTTATCCAGTCCGATGACAAGAGTATAAAGGTAGAGGCGACTAAAGTTCTGGCTCCCGGCCGGATAGTCCATATAATCGAGGTGGAGGGGCGCCGGTTCCTGGTAGGTACTGCCGACCATTCTGTACAGCTTCTGGCAGAGCTGGATAAGAAGGAGCAGGAAGAATGAGGAAAATTATTCTGCTGGTTCTTATCTTGAGTATTCTGCTGCCTGCCTTTATATGTGCCCAGGAGACAGAGAAAAAGGATGGGGTTTCTATCCCGTCAGTAGAGATTAATATAAAAGATGCAGGCTCCAACAAGGAGATGGCATCATCCATTAAGCTGCTTCTGCTTCTGGCTGTGATTGCAGTTGCCCCTTCGGTGCTGCTTTTAACCACCTGCTTTGTCCGCATTGCAGTGGTGCTGGACTTTGTAAAGCGTTCATTGTCGCTGCAGAACACCCCTCCCAATCAGCTTATTCTGGGCCTTGCCATATTCCTTACTCTCTTTGTGATGTGGCCGGTTTTTGAGAATATTTACAACGACTCCTTCAAGCCGTTCTCCCAGGAGGAGATCGATGCCCAGGAGATGTATTCACGGGCAGAGCAGCCCCTTAGGCTCTTTATGTACAACCAGCTCAAGGCTCACCCTGACAACATCAGGCTTTTCATGAGCATGCGGGGTCTTCCGAAGCCTGCAAACCTGTCAGAGGTGCCCACTTATGTGCTGGTTCCGGCCTTTGCCCTCAACGAGCTTACTATTGCATTCAAGATAGGAATACTTCTTTTTATTCCTTTCATTGTCATAGATATGATTGTGGCATCTGCCCTGATGTCCATGGGCATGGTGATGGTCCCTCCCGCAATGGTCTCTCTGCCGTTCAAGCTTATTCTCTTTGTGCTTGTGGACGGATGGAATCTTATTGTGGGACAGCTTCTGCCAAGCTTTGTGATGTAGAGGTAGAGGATGGATACAGGAACAGCTGCATATATATTAAGGCACGCACTGGGACAGGTTCTTCTGATTTCCGCACCCATTCTTCTGGCCAGCCTTCTGGTAGGTCTTATTGTCTCTATAATTCAGGCCGCATTCTCTGTGCAGGAGCAGACCCTCTCCTTTGTTCCCAAGATTCTGGCAGTGCTTGTTGTTGTGCTCCTCTTTGGAGCATGGATGTTCGGTTCCATGCAGCAGTTTGCTTTGGAAATATTCCGTCTTATTCCAAAGATGGTGAGGTAATGTAGATGGCTTGGATTGGAGAGCACCCACAGCTTTATTTCCTGGTTTTTGCCAGGGTGTTTGCCCTCATTCTCTCAGCTCCTCTTCTTGGAAGCCGCAGCCTGCCGGTTGCAGTCAAGGCAGCACTGGCTCTCCTTACCGCCTATGTGGTGGCACCTGCTTTGGTGGATAGATATGACAGCTCCATCGAGGGGCTTCTCTTCTGGACTATGCTTATGGGAGAGGCTCTCATAGGGGTGGTCATCGGGTTCTTCCTGCAGATCATCTATACAGCCTGTGTCGCTGTCTCCGGCATGCTGACTATAAAGCTGGAGACCGAAAACCTTATGAATGTGGCTGCCATGGCAGTCTTTGTCACAGCAGCAGGTTTTTATAAGGTGTTCTATATGGGGGTCAGCGCCTCTTTCAAGGCTATGACTGCCCTCAACATCCTGCAGTGCAGGCAGGGTATGGCAAAGCTTCTGGTGACAGGACTTGCCGATATGTTTGCCCAGGCTGTTGTAATGGCTCTGCCAGTGGTGGGAGTTCTTCTGATAATGAACCTGGCCCTTGGGCTTCTGGCCCGGCTGACACCTCAGATAAACTTTTTCCCCGGTGCCTGGCCACTGTTTATGGGGGTGGGGCTCCTTATACTGGCCCTGGTGCTGCCTGTGCTCATGGACAGCCTGGGCCGCTTTATGGATTACGGCTTCTATGCTGTTTCTGATCTTCTTAAGGGAGGTGGCGCATCATGACCGATATGGACATCTACGCTCCTGACGAAGAGGGCAGGACAGAAAAAGCGACCCCTGGCAAGATAAAGAAGGCCAGGAAGGAAGGACGGGTTGCCCGGAGCAGCGAGCTTACTGCTGTTGTTTCAGTTCTTGCTGCAGTGGTTTTCATGATCTTCTGGGGTCGGTATATGGTCACAGAGCTTAAATGGCTTTTGGGCCGATGTGTGGAGTTTGCGACCCAGGATGAGGGCAGTTATGCCAAACTGGCTGCCGCCGCCCTGGGCAGCTTCTGCAAGGCAGTGCTGCCGCTTCTGCTGGTGGTGTTTGTCGCAGCACTTGCCGCAGAGCTTGCCCAGGTGGGTTTCCAGTTCTCCTGGAAACCCCTGCAGCCCCGGTGGGACCGCCTGCGGCGGCAGCATAGCAGCCGGCGTACCGGCTTCCAGCTGGGACACGCCCTTATAAAGACTGTGGCTGTTGCCCTGGTTTTAGTTGTGGGGATAAGGGCAGAGCTGCCAAAGCTGTGTGCCATGCTGGACAACCAGCTGGAAGGCAGTTCCAAGGCGCTGGCTGTTATGGTAGTAAAGGTTATGGCCGAGGTGGCAGCAGCCCTTCTGGCTCTGGCTGTGGTTGAGTATATATTTGAGCGCATATTCTATGCCGAGTCGCTCAAGATGACACGGCGCGAAGTGCTTGAGGAGATGAAGCAGGAGAGCGGAGATCCTGTGGTCAAGGATATGCTGAGGAGATAATATGAAGAGCAATTCAGGAAAAAGCAGTAAAGACTATTTCGTGGCAATAGGAATCATAGTGGTCATAGCTATGATGCTTATACCGCTTCCAACCCCGCTTCTGGATGCTTTTATGGCCCTTAACCTTATGTTCAGCCTTGCCATAATCCTTATGGTTCTCTATTCAAAAAAGCCATCGGAATTCTCCATTTTTCCCACACTGCTTCTCATAGCCACAGTATTCGGACTTGGACTCAATATTTCATCCACACGGCTTATCCTCCTGCGCGGCGCTTCTTTCGACGGCCGTATCATCAGGGCATTCTCCAGGTTCGTAGTCGGAGGTTCCGGCAGCGAGTCGCTGGTTATAGGTGTCATTATCTTCATTATTCTTATCGCTGTTCAGCTTATAGTTATAACCCGTGGTGCCACCAGGTCTGCCGAGGTTGCCGCCAGGTTCACATTGGACAGCATGGTTCAGAAGAACCTTTCCATCGATTCCCAGGTTTCCAGCGGTGCTATAACTGCCGAAGAGGGGATGCGTCGGCGGGCTGCCCTGCGGCAGGAAGTAGACTTCTATTCCGCTATGGATGGAGCCTCCAAGTTTGTATCTGGAAACGTGAAGGTTGGAATCCTTATAACATTAGTCAATATCTTCGGTGGTCTTATAGTGGGCATCTGCTTCAAGAATGAGCTTTTCTCCGATGCTGTGAGGAACTATACCACACTTACCATAGGCGATGGTCTGGTTACCCAGTTCCCGGCTCTCCTTATCTCCACTGCGACAGCTATGATCGTAACCCGATCTGTCTCCACCGACAGCTTTGCATCCGAGTTCTCAAGACAGTTTGCCAAGGAACCAGGGGTGTTCCTGATTGCAGGATTCTTTGCCCTGTTTCTCTCCATAGTTCCCGGATTCCACAGAGCTTGGTTTGTCCTTGTTCCTCTGGCTGTAATTGCATTTGCAGCAGGCCTTAGGATGCGGAGCGATCTGGGATCATCCAGGGATGACAGCTCTGACATCGGCGCAGAGGAAAAGTCAGCCCAGGAGCGTACTATAACTATCTCTTCGGTGCAGAAGGTGGATCCAGTGTCGCTGGAGTTTGGAGCTGCCTTGATCTCTCTGGTAAGCGGCAAGAACGATTTCCTCGACCGGATAACAGGGCTTCGGAATCAGGTGGCGCTTGAGCTGGGTTTTGCCGCTCCAAAGGTGCGGATCAAAGATAATCTGAAACTTGGCAGATCAGAATACTGCATAAAAATAAGAGATATAGAGGCAGACCGCTCATCGGTGCGGATGGGAAGGTATCTGGCTGTAGACTTTGACGGCGTCTGTCCTGCCCTGGATGGGGAGCCTGTAAAGGAGCCTGTTTCCGGTCGCCGTGCCTATTGGATTTCCGAGGATGAGAAGGAGTCAGCCCGGGCCAAAGGCTATTTTATCTCCGATGTTCCTTCCCTGATCATCACCCATCTTACCGAGGTGGTCAAACAGAATGCACCAACACTTTTAGGCAGGCAGGAACTTTCATCCATGCTGGACGAGGTGGCCAAAAGTGCCCCTGCTGTAGTGGATGAGGTCAAGGGACTTCTTTCTATTGGAGAGATTCATAAGGTAATTCAGAATCTGCTTAGGGAGCAGGTTTCTATACGGGATCTGGTTACAGTTCTGGAAGCGCTGTGCGATGCAGCTCCTAAGTCCAAGGATATTACATTCCTTACCGAGAAGACACGGCAGGCACTGTCCCGTCAGATAACTGCATCGGCTCTTTCAAAGGACAGACAGCTCCATGTCATAACTCTGTCGCCAGAGCTTGAGCAGCTTGTCTCGGAATCAAAGGCTCTGGATCTGGATGTGGAGAAAAAGCTGGCAGCTTCTGCCCTGAAGCTGGCATCCGAGATTCAGGCAAAGGGTTTCAAGCCTGTGCTTCTGTGTATGGAACAGTCGCGTCCTGCTGTGAAGAGGGCAGTACCGCAGCTCTGCGTCATGTCGGTGCTGGAGCTGGCAGAAGGGGTAAAGAACGAATTCTATGGTCAGGTGGAGATACAGGATAACAACTGATGGAATATTTTGAGGAATCGGGACTGGATTATAATGCTCTTTTAGAGAGTATCCGGCAGAAATACGGAACACATATCCACATCATGAACCGCAAGAAAGTTATGCTCGGAGGCATACTGGGCTTTGGCAAGCGGGAAGGTTGGTGTGTGACCGGTTATGTCAGCGATTCTGTGTTCCAGCCCCGGACCCCCGAGACTGTTCCGGAGACCTTGAAGAAGCTTTCGGAGCTGCTTGAGAAAAACGATTTCTCCTCATCATATATCCAGAGGATAATTTCCAGGCTGGAAAAATCATCACATGAGGAGAGCCTTAAAAGCTGGGGCTATGTGATAAAACAGGCCAGAGATATAATATGTGGTGATATTACCACATATCAGGGAAGAAATCTTTTTATTCCGGCCATAACTGCTGTGATAGGCCCTTCTGGAGTGGGCAAGACAACAACAGTGGCAAAGCTGGCGGCCAGTTATCTTAAGGCTGGCAAACGGGTGGGCATTATCTCCACCGACAAGTATAAGATTGGTGCAGAGGCCCAGATAAAGGCCCTTGCATCTGGTATGAATATCCCGGTGGTCCTGGTGGGAAACCCTGCCGGCATGAGACAGCAGATTGAGCTGTGGAGTTCCAAGGCAGACAGGATAATAGTGGATACAGTGGGCCGCAATCCCAGGGACTCAAAGTCTCTGATTGCAGTTGGCGATATATTGAGCGGATGTGGGAGAGAGGTGGAAAAACTTCTTGCGGTAAGTGCAACTACCAAGGCCTCTGACTTGTTTGAGATAATAGGACAGTTCAACATGTTGAACTTTAATGCAGTGATATGCACAAAGATGGACGAGACTTATCATGCAGGAAACATAATAAGCGCTCTGCAGCAGACAGGAAAAAGCCTGGCCTACATAACTGTAGGGCAGAAAGTCACCACAGGTATAGAGGGTGCTAAGAGTGAAAGGGTGCTTGAATTTCTTGAAGGTTTTGATGCAGTATAGAGAGGTAATATGAATTATAAGAAACCAATTGAAGAGAACCTGGAAGAAGAACAGAAAATCTGGGCTGAATATAAAAAGACAAAATCTATCGAGCTGAGAAATATTATAGTCAGCAAATATGCTCCCCTGGCCAAGTATGTGGCAGGCCGGCTTTCTATAGGTATGCCGCCCAGTGTCGATTTCGGCGACCTGGTCAACTGCGGTATTGTAGGCCTTATGGATGCTGTGGAGAAATTCGAGCCAGACAAGAACGTGAAGTTCAAGACCTATGCAATAACCCGTATCCGCGGTGCAATCTATGATGAGCTCCGTACCCTTGACTGGGTGCCCCGTTCTGTGCGCCAGAAAGCAAGGGAAATTGAGGATGCAGTCCGCATAACCGAGGAGAAACTGGGCCGTTCTGCCACCGACGAGGAAGTGGCAGAGTTTATGAAAATATCTGTCGGAGAGTACAGGGAAGACCTTTATAAGGTAAGCTGTACTTCTGTTCTCTCTTTGAATGACCTCAGGAACAACAGTGACGGTGATGACAAGATTTCTCTGATGGACAGCCTGGAGGCCCCTTCCAGCGTGAATCCGGATGTGATAGTTGAAAAGGAAGAGGTTAAGAAGATAATAGCAGAGTCCATCAATGAGCTCCCTGAGAAAGAGCAGAAAGTGCTGGTGCTCTACTATTACGAGGAGCTTACCTTGAAGGAAATAGGCAAGGTTCTTGAGGTCACCGAATCCCGTGTGTCGCAGCTCCACACCAAGGCTATCACCAGGCTCAGAGCCCGGCTTACAAACTCAAGGCGTGGAATTATCTGAGCTTTTTTAAAGCATTCTCCGCAGCAGTCCGCTCATCCCAAGGAATAGGTCCATCCTTATAGATGATGGTGGACTCATGTCCTTTGCCTAACAGAAGTATGGTGTCTCCTTCCTTTGCCAGGGATACTGCCTTCTCTATAGCTTGAACCCTGTCTGGAATCTTATACAGGTTGTTTTTATCAAATTCCGGCACAACACCTGCTGCGATGTCGTCGATCACACCCATGCTGGTCTCGCCCCGTGGATCCTCGTCCGCAAGAATCAGGATGTCGCAGTACTTTGATGCAATCTCACCCTGGATAGGGCGCTTCTCGGTGTCCCTCTCTCCGGCCGACCCGAACACTGCAATAAGGCGTCCCCTGCAGGATGCGCGCATCATAGGGAACAGCTTGGTGAAGGCTCCCGGAGTGTGGGCATAATCTACTATCACATCAAAGTCCTGCCCCATATCCACAACTTCCATCCTTCCTTTGACCGACTTGATGGAGCTGCTGAGCGCAAAGACTTTCCCGGGCTCTATTCCTGTTATCTTGATCACAGCAAGAGCAGTGGCCATAAAGTTCTCCACATTGAAGAGGCCAGGTATGTTTATGCGGCATGGATAGGCCTTTCCTTCGTACATAAGCTTGAAGCTGGTGCCGCTGTTGTCGGCCTGGATGTCGATTGGGTAGATGTCAAGGTCTGATACCTTTGGATCCAGCGCATAGCGGTAGACCGGCACCTTGGAGGCTTCGGTAAAGTGGGGTGCAAACTTATCTGCTGCATTCACTACATTGAACAGGCTGCTCTTCCGGAACAGGTTCGCCTTGTCGTCGGCATATTTTTCTATTGTGCCATGGAACTCAAGATGCTCGTGTGTTATGTTTGTAAGTATTCCGGCCTGGTACTTCACGTCGATAAGGCGCATTGTGCGCTCCGAAAGGCCGTGGGATGTGGACTCAAGGGCAGCATATTTACATCCTTTCTGCACCATCTCATCCAGGATCATCATCACCTCGGAGGATTCTGGGGTGGACTGCCGGTATGGATTCTTTGCTATTGCATCGCCGTCAGAATAGGCCACGGTGGAGAGAAAACCGGTTTTCTCACCCAGAATATTCAGCATCTGGTAGAGGAAATAGATGGATGAGCTCTTGCCGTCGGTGCCGGTCACACCTATCACTTTGAGCTTTGATGATGGGTCGTCGTACAGGGCACATGCGAAGGCCGACATAGTTCTCCGTATATTGCTGCATCTGACATAGGTGACCCCTTCGGAACGCTCCTGAGGCATCTTTGCCGAGAATATGACAGCTGCTCCGTTCTGGATAGCAGAGTCTATATATTTGTTGCCGTCGGTGTGGATGCCGTCGAAGGCGAAGAAGGCAAAACCCTTGCCGGCCCGGCGGGAATCGTAGGTCACACCTGACACGGGAATATTCTCTGAACCGATAATCTCATCAATATTGCAATGTTTAAGCAAATCCGATAGTTTTTTCATGTATAATATGTTATCAGTATTAGTAGAAATCTTCAAGGTTTGGAGGGAATAATGTATACACTCTGCGTCGAGGATTGGTTTGCG
>JAGCGL010000046.1 GCA_017649605.1 Spirochaetia bacterium | reverse complement strand
GGGCGTCTCTGCCATGCTGGTCATTCCTTCGGCTCTGCTTGCCAATGTGCTGCAGAACGGCGTAAAAAAGCATACAAAGCTTACAGCTATAGCTTATGGCGGCCTGTTTATCCTGGTTCTGGCCTATGGCTTTGCCACAGGCTATGACTACTCCGGCTGTCCTGTAAAAAAAGCTGCCCTTATACAGCAGAATATAGACCCATGGCAGGGCGGGGACGCCACCTACCGCGAGGCACTGCGCCGCCTGCTTACTATGAGCACCCAGTCCCTGAAAGATAAGGCCGGCCCACCAGACATTGTGGTGTGGTCTGAAACCTCCTTTGTGCCTTCCATAGACTGGCATACACGCTACCGCACCGACCCTGAGTACTACAAGATGGTTAAAGAGCTCCGCGAATATATGGATAAGCAGACTGTTCCATTTGTACTGGGCAACAACGAGGGTGTCCTCGGATTTGACGAGGAGAAAAAGCAGCAGGTGAGGCAGGACCATAACTCGGCCCTCCTTTTCGAGAGAGGGGAGATAACCAAGGTCTACCGGAAGATCCACCTGGTTCCTTTCACCGAGCACTTCCCTTATAAGAAACAGCTTCCTTTTATATACAACTTCCTGGTCTCCTGGGACACCCACTTCTGGATTCCCGGCACCGAGCACACTGTGTTTGATGCAGCCGGCTTCAAGTTCTCCACCCCTATATGCTTCGAGGACAGCTTCGGCGACCTTTCAAGGGCTTTTGTGCAGAACGGGGCTCAGGTTATAATGAACCTTTCCAATGACGGCTGGGCCTACTCGGTGCCGGCCGAGATGCAGCACATGGCTATGGCTGCCTTCCGGGCGTACGAGAACCGGCGGACCGTGGTGCGGAGCACCAACAGCGGCATAACATGTGTGATAGATCCATCGGGCCGGCGGGTCGCCGAGATGGAGCCTTTTGTAGAGGGCTACCTGGTTGCCGATGTCCCTGTGTATGATGCTACGACTACGCTGTACACCAGGTGGGGCGACTGGTTCGGTATCCTGTGTGCCATTGCCGCTGGTCTTCTTCTTGTGCTGGGACTGCTATTGACAACCGGGCTCAAGTATAAGAAAATAAAATAAGAAGGTATAAAATGTTCTCAAGCAATAACAAAGTTCCAAAAGATATAGAAAAAACAGCAGCAGTTCTGGGAAAGGATGCTTCCCTGGACGGGACACTCAGGTTCTCGAAATCTCTGCGTATCTGCGGCAAGTTCCAGGGAATCATCGATTCAACCGGATTCCTCAACGTGGCTGCCGGGGCAGAGGTTAAGGCTGATATCAAGGCCTATGCTGCAGTTATATCTGGACAGGTTATCGGAAACATAGAGGTTGAGGACAGGCTGGAGATGACCAGCGGCAGCTATGTGTGCGGCGACGTGAAGGCATCGAAGCTCAAGATTGCAGATGGTGTCTTCTTTGAGGGAAAGTGCAGCATGATCAAGCCTGGCCAGAATATCGATGTGTTTGCCTCCAACCGCGAAGAGCTTAAGAAGTCTCTGCAGGCCTGAATAACCAGGGGTTGACATATTTCCCCTGTTTTGAATAAAATTAAATAAAGATACAAAAAATCAATAATCAGTTCAAAACGAACCTCTTTATTAAAAAATAAT
>JAGCGL010000045.1 GCA_017649605.1 Spirochaetia bacterium | reverse complement strand
GCCAGAAGGGATTGGAGCTGTTCCTGATTCTCTATGCGGTTTCCCACAATGAGATTCCTGATTAAATTTAGTCTTGTCTGTTTATCCATTGCGGTATATTTATACCAATTTTTGTATATTTATGCAATATGTAATTGAATAGAAATAATACATAAAATAAAAAAGGTGGAAACCGAAGCCTCCACCTTAAACTTTTCGAAATCTACTATTAAAAGAATCTGTAAGTTACGCTGATAGCACCTTCGAAGATCTTCTTGTCCAGCTTGACATCCCGCCAAGTCTTCTCAAAATATGGCGCATAGAAAGCACCGATGTCGATGGTCAGATCATCAAAGAATGTAAGGCCTACGCCACCACAGTAGGTAAAACAGTTCAGAGATGGATTTATGAAGCTGTTTCCATCATCCTTGTTGTTGCATCCGATATAGGAATAGAAACCTCCCAGGCTCAATGCAATCATCTTGTTGAACTGATACTCTGCGGCAAATACGATTTCCCAGGAATCGTCATAATCATACTTTAACGGTTTCTCGGCTGTTTTTTCAGCTAAATTATTATAAAAATAATTGAACTGTGTAGCCACATAAAGCTGCGGAATAATCTGCCAGCCAAAACCTAAAGACAAATACGCCGGAAGAACATAGTTGTAGTGCTCACCCTTCTCTAGTCCTAAAGCATTTGAAAAATTACCATCTGCCTTAGTACATTTGTAATCTACGATAGCCTCGGTATGATATGTCGCAGCAATATCTATTGTATCAATAGGCTTGAAGTGGATACTGAGAACTCCACCAGTTCCCCAGCCTGAAGTCTCGGTCTCGGCCAGTGTCTTGTCGGTTCCAAAGATCGGAGCATAAGGACCTGGATCATCATCAAGAGAAACCTTAAGCTTCTGCTGTCCATAAAGGAAGCGGACACCTGCACCTATAGAAAGGTGATTGTCCCAGAACTGATGTGCAATACCTGTTGTACTTGTGAATACAACAGAATAGACATCCATGGAATGGCCCAAACCAGCTATTGCAGGAATTCCTGCCGCTGCTGCCATCTGTGCCAGAAGGCCCACGGTCTGTGCATTTCCCTTTTCATATTTAAGCTCACCACCGCCGGACTCAACTGTAAGGCCGGTGAAGATTGCTGTCCTGTCTTTCTTCCATACAACAGTGAAATCTGGATAGAAGTAGGTGGGGACATCGGTCTTATATGTCTCGCCATTGAATTTATTTGAATACTCTTTATAAAGGAACTGGTTTCCGGCCTCGACATAGAGACCATCTTTCATGAATGCAGTTCCAGCTGGGTTATGGAATACAGCATCGGGTTTCTTGTGCTCAGTTGCCTTTGCAGGGAAGCGGGCATAGCCAGCTCCTGTGTTGATCTTGTTCTCCGCTCCGCCAGCAAAAAGCAGGCCGACACATACAAAAATAAGTGTCAATACTAGAATTGTTGTCTTAGCCACTTAGATCTCCTTTTGAATCAAAATTTAAACAAATATCCGTCATCAGAGTCCACAGACTCTTCCTCAACCTCATTCTTCTCGGGCACAGGTGGCTCCTGGGCTGCCGGCGCAGTCTCTCCCGCAACCTTGGCAGTGAACCGCAGTGTCCTTATAGGCTTTGAGCTAAGCCGCACACCGGAAGCCTTGAACCCTTTGACATGGTAGTCGTCCAGGTTGAACTCCTCCTCAAGTACACGGAGCCGTGGAGCCTTTCTGTATATTAAAGTGATAGTACCATGCTGCTTTTCTGTGAGCAGCAGGAACTTGCAGCCGTCAGGCAGGTACTGGTAGCTCTTCTCCACTATGAACTTCTCCACCTGGAACCGCTTTATGCACACATGTTTTTTGTCTGCAGTCTGGTAGATAAGGGAGAATATGGTGTTCTTGAGGATGTCCTTGTCGGCAAGGTTGCACCAGAGCATTCCCTGTCCCACAAACATCTTCTCGGGGGCGTTGATGACCTGGAAGCTTCCCTCTTTGGTCACAATCAGGAGCCTGTCGTATTCGCTTACAGCAAAAAGCTTCTCTCCATCCTTGACTCCGTAGCCCAGATAGCCTGTAGCAGAGTTGTAGCTGAGCATTAAATTTCGCACTGCAACAGCCTTCACATCCACAGTCTGGAAGCTGTTCACCACAGTCCTCCGCTTTATTCCGACTCCAGCCTTCTTCCGTGATTCGGTGAGCATCTTCTTGAGCTCCTCGATATAGCGGAGTGAATACTCCACCAGGTGAGAAAGCTTGTAGTCGCAGTCCTTGATATTGTTCTGGATCTCCTCGATCTGCTCCCGGTTTTTGTTGATGTCGAACAGCGAGATTCTTCTGATTGGAATCTTGAGAAGTCTTTCAACATCCTCTTTAGTCACCTTGCGGGTAAGCTGGTCTGCAAATGGTCTGAAGCCGTAGAGCACAGCCCGCTCAACCTCTTCGGCAGTCTTCTTGGTCTCAATCTTCTTATAGATCCGCTCCTCGATGAAGATCCGGTCCAGAGTGCGGGCATAGAGGTCTTCCAGAAGATGGGCTTTC
>JAGCGL010000044.1 GCA_017649605.1 Spirochaetia bacterium | reverse complement strand
TATTTGCATCCGAATTGGAGAGATGCTCGAGTGGCTGAAGAGGCACGCCTGGAAAGCGTGTGTACCCCAAAAGGGTATCGCGAGTTCGAATCTCGCTCTCTCCGCAAAAAAGCCGGCGCAATTGCGTCGGCTTTTTTGCGGAGATTATATGATACGGGGGCGCTTCGCTCCCCCGAGCCCCCTGGCCTTCACTGCATCGATTCTGCGCATCTCGCTGACGTTCCGGCCGGCGCCTGATGGCGCCTTATTAACCCTCCCCAATGCTCGGTCATCTTCAACTGCAGAAAGAGGCCGCCGAAGGCGGGCTAATCTCGCGAGCGAGCTCTGTATATCCCCCGCTGCTTCGCAGCTGCCCCCAGGGGTCTGTGTACAAATAGGCCCTATTTTGCACACCGGCTGGAGATATCTCATTATCTAATCGTGTTTTAGAAACACCCTTATAGTGCCTTCGCTTTTATTGACAACCATACTTTCAATGTCTTTTGCTTCCAACTTATCAATAGTAGCCTTATCCACTATTTCCCCGTCGATATACAATACCATATCTTCCAGACCAGGCTGTGGCTTGTAATCTGCAGTCCTTATCTGATGGACTTTGACCAACTGCCTCTTGCCGTCAAATATCATTGTACTTACACTGGTATTGTACTCCACTATGGTTTTCCCTTCCAGTTCCTTGCCATTGAAATCCTCATAGGCCCCATAATTAATCCTCATTATATTGAGAGTGTCCGCCTTTACCGGGGCGGCGTGCAATGGTATAATACTTAAACAGACTGCGCAAACGACAGTAAAAATGATTGTTCTCATAATGTCTTCTTTTTTTAATCAGTTATTAATGAGGCGAAAGATGTGGTACCTTTATCTTCGTCAATTGTCATCCTGTAATACTTCTCAGATCCGTCTTCCAAAGTAACGGTAAGGATAGCGGCGTTTCCGTCAGGGCGGGCGGTAATAGACTCAATATCATTGATTTCCAACTCCATCATTGCCTTCAAACCATTGAGTATCTGCACAGTATCAATAGTACTCGGTTCAGGTTTGTGCAAAAAGGCCAGGATGGCCAGTCCCGCAGCCACTGCCCCAACCGCAAAAAAACCGGCACGGAAAACTATCCTTCTGCTCCGGCATATCCTGTCTTTCCCCCGAACTATCCGGTCAAACTCTCGGGCAGAATCATCGGAAAGCAGATTCCGGCTCGGATGGGTGACAGCCAGCAACTGTGCGATAGCCTTCTCTTCTTCATCAATATGATGAGTCTGATAGTATTGCACGAGCGCAGCCTCTTCAGCTAGAATTGTCTCCGCGGCAAGGTATTTCCGGATCATCGCCATCCGGGCGTTTTTTTCTTCGAGCTTAATCATAATTTTACCAGTTTCTCCAGCATAATTTTTCTGGCATTTGCAATCGTGACTTTAATGCTGGGCTTAGGCTTCCCGGTCTGATTGGAAATCTCATCCAGGGTCAATCCCCATTCGTTCCGCATAATTATGTACTTCTTCTGCGTATCTGTGAGCCCTTCATAGAGCACTTCTTTCATTACATTGAAGTCCGCCTCATCTACAGCACTGCTGGCAGGGTCTCCACCTTTGTAATCGTCCCCAATGATAGGCAGCTGTTTAAGTCTGCGCTTCCGAAGCCTGTCAACGCAAAGGTTCTTGGTAATCTTAACGGCAAGTGCCTCAACGTCCTTGACTGGATAATCTTTCCGGATAAGTTCCCACAGCTTCATCAGTGCTTCCTGGACGACATCTTCGGCCGGGTCCGGCAAACCGGTTGCAAGCCTGAATCTCTCCGCCAGGGATGTCAGACGCCCCCTGAATTTCTCTGTTTTATTTCCGAATTCTTTCCCCGTCATTTCTTTGTCTTCATTTATATAGCCGAAAATAAAGGAGAAAAGTTAATAAAAAAGGCCCCGGATTGCTCCGGGACCTTTTCTGCGTGACGTACTGAAACCATCATTTGACAATCAGATAATCCCTCAACAACGCTATCTCTTCCGGCGTCAACGGAACCACCCTTCCAGAATGCCTGGCAGTGGCCCAGTTCCACACCAACTGATTGATACTCTGGACCTGCGGATATCCATAACTTCTCAGATATGAGACCATCTCATACAGGACACAACTCTGGAAAAGACCGGCCCGGGAAACCGCCCCCTTATCCTTATAGTCCTTTACATAAGAAACGGTATAATCCGCATCGCCGGAATAATCGACCTCCTCCAGATATCTCCGTATCCCTTGATCCGCAGCAGTATAATCAATGGATACCTGAGCGTACGAACACGCACAGGCAGCCGATAAAAAGGCTATCAGAAGTCTTCTGAACATTCTTATCAGAATGCTTTCAGGCCGCAGAGAGTTGAGCAATTGCTATGGATACATTTGAGTTTCCGATTCATATCCGCGTCTATTATTCCTTAACCGGACGGATACAGAAGCCGTCGCAGCGCCCGCCGGTCCTGACACCTGGAGGGCAATCTTTTCCAAAACGCAAGGCCATGGCATACATCCTTGCCTGTTCATAATAATAATCCTCCGCGGTTGATGTCCAGTAACAACCCAGACCATCTTGAGCAAGGTTCAGACCTACTATGTCGCAGGCTATGGGAAGGAAAATCTGGTTCCCTTCAAAGCCTTTCACCTTGCTGGTAACAGTAAAACCATCCACAGAGCCCCTCTTGGCAGCCTCCCAGGTAAAGTTATTTTTGTCCAGGAGTCTCTCCCACTCATCAGCAGTAGGGATTCTCCAGGAACCTCCCCATCTTATGGATGCAGCATCATCCATAGGCTCAAGTATCTTTTTCCCATCATCAGCATTGTACTTTGAAGGTCCCGGGAAGTATTTGGTACAACTCCAGTCATATCCTTGTTCATATCCTGGCTTGAATTCCAAGGGAGAAAGACTTGAGTATTTAGGCTCAGACTCCCCCCAGGCAATGTAATCGCCGAAGTCTTCGGGATTGGAAGCTCCTATGTTGCAGGTTGCCCATTTGAGGCCGTCACCCATCTCTACATAATTGTGTATTTTTTTCTTTCCTTTTGCATCACGGGACAGCCTATCCCATAAGCTGGGACGCTTGGATGTATCGGGCCGTTTGACTACACCTGGCTTCTCGATAGGATTCAAGGGCTTTTTAATCTGTGGCATAATTCTTTTTAATTAAGTGAGAAAACAATAATTCAATTCAATCCCGCTCTGACATATACATCTTCAAGAGCTCTATTTCTTCAGGTGTCAACGGATCCACATTATCTGAATGCCTGGTGGTGGCCCAGTTAAATACCAGCTGGTTGATACTCTGGACCTGGGGATATCCGTAACTCCTGAGATAAGTTATCATTTCATACAGGACGCAATTCTCAAACAATCCTGCCCTGGCATTTCTCAGCCTGGTGTTCCTGCTGCAGAAGGTAGTCAATTCATAGTCCTTTGACAGGTCGCTTTCGGAAACCCCCAGGAGAGCCTCTATGAGGAAAGCCAAAGTCCCGGTTCGGTCGGCTCCCTGAGCGCAATGGAAATACACGGCCTTGCCCTGACTGAGCCATCCTATGATACACCTGATGGCCTGCTGATACATTTCTTCCGTGTTCCCCGTCCCTCTTCCCAGGAATTTATTCACAGGAAACCTGGCGTATGTGACACCTTCTATGACAGGCAGGGCTCCGGCTTCGGAATAATTGTTTCCGCGCAAATCCAAATCTACCGAAATCCCCAGTTCATTCAGGAAAATGTCCTTGCCGCCGCCGCTTATACGGTTCAGCCTGGCACCTCTGAACAGTTTCCCATATGCAATGTGTCCCCCGTCAATTCTCCAACCTCCCAGGTCCCGCATATTGGGAGCTACCCCGTTAATGATATGCACCGGACCCGCCGCAGAAACCGTCCCGCCGGCAGAAATGCCCGCCGAAGGTCTTATCTTCTTATAATCCCTGGCATACGATACCGCATAGTCAGGATCGTGGGAATAATCGACCTCTTCCAGATACCTTTTGACTCCTTCATACTCAGAGCAATATCCAACTGCGGTCTGTGCATTTGAACACACACAGACAGCCGCCAATAAAGTTGCCAGAAGATACCTTCTAAACATTCAATTAAACGGTACGGCTGATTTATTTCACGGTCAGGATCATATCTACCTTCTTGCCACCATCAACCGTGGTTCCCGTAATGTGCACCTTGCCCTGGGACACTCCCGTAATCAATCCATCACTGTCAATGGTAGCTATTCCTTTATAGGAAGATTCCCAC
>JAGCGL010000043.1 GCA_017649605.1 Spirochaetia bacterium | reverse complement strand
ATCCGGATAATCGTTGGTCTGGGAACCGCCGTACTCGTTGGTCCTGAAACCGAAGGACATATTCTGGATCACCTGGGTGGGGACATTGTAGTTCCGCTCTATGCCGAACGGAAGCTTCAGATGAAGTCCCGGGCCGGTGATACGGTTGAATTTTCCAAGTAAAAGGATTACTGCCTCTTCCCTCTGGTCCACCTGATAGATACCTGTCGCCAGCATTCCAACAATAAGGACTCCAATGATGATAGTGGTCAGAGTCTTGCGGCTCGGCATCTTGAACTGGGGCGGTCTGTAGGTGAAAGGAGGATTTCTGTCACTCATTTTTTTCTCCTAAAAAAAAAGGGTTACCTGATGTAACCCCTTGTTGAACAAAACTAAAACTCAGGCCTTTGTAAGGAATCCCCTCTTAAGGCATGATGTACAAATCTTTACTGTCATAATTTTTCCATCAATAACTGTTCTCATCTTAAGAAGATTTGGTTTCCATACTCTCTTTGTTTTATTCTGTGCGTGGCTTACGTTGTTTCCGGTCATAACGCCTTTTCCGCATAAATCACATCTTCTAGCCATTTCTTCACCTCGTCTTGGTAGATTATCAAGTTTATCTTTTTTTGACAATACCTTTTCTGTTATTTTTTACCCATGATTGCACCGGTCGGACATACCTTCACGCACTCTCCGCAGCCGTCACACTTGGTGTCCACCAAGGAGTGGCCGAATGGAGCATGCATCCTGGTCTTGAAACCGCGGCCGTCGAACGAGAGGATATTGAGCCCCTTGATCTCGGCACAGGCCCTTACACAGGAGCCGCAGCTTATGCACTTTCCTGTCTCGATCCTGATATCATCGTGGGAATCGTCCCTGTCATAACCGCGCCGTTCACCTTTAAAGAGGTGTGCATCGGCACCGTAGCGTGTTGCATATTCACGGAGCTTGCAATCCTTCTCTTTCTCGCATCCGCACTTGAGGCACCGCATTGCCTCTTTCCTTGCCTTCTCAGATGTAAAGCCAGTCTCAATCTCCTGGAAACTGGACTTTCTCTTATCCATCTCAATTACAGGCATGGTGATACGGGCAGTCTTCTCCTTCCCCTCAAAGAGGGATTCAGGAACTTCGCTCAGCGCTCCCATGGAGGAGTTGAAGAGCACAGGCTCGCCTGTCACCTCCTCCCCTGCCAGATACTGGTTTATGGAGTATGCGGCCTTTCTTCCTGCCGCCGCTGCCCTAACAGCGATATCGGCACCCGACTGGCAGTCGCCTGCGGCAAAGATTCCAGGGCGTGTTGTCATGAATGTCTTTGGATCAACAGCTACTGTCCCTTTCTTGGTAAGCTCTATTCCCAGGTCTGCAAAGCAGTCGGCCAGAACACGCTGTCCGATGGCAGCAATAATGGAGGTACAGCTTTCGGTGAACTCAGAACCTTCTATCGGCACTGGGCTCCGACGCCCAGAGGCGTCCGGCTCTCCAAGCTGCATCTTTATGCACTTGAGAGCAAGGCCATCGCCTCTCTTCTCGGCAGCCAGCGGGGCGGTGAGGTACTGGATCTCTACCCCCTCGGCCAGGGCCTCCTCTATCTCGAAATCGCTGGCCGGCATCTCCGCCCGAGTCCTGCGGTACAGGATGATGGCCTTGGAGCCCAGCCGCACTGCGGTGCGGGCTGCATCGATAGCAGTGTTTCCGCCGCCCACTATAAAGGTCTTGGTCCCCAGGTCCACTTTCTGGCCTTCGGCAACCTTTCCTAAAACATCAATTCCAGCATAGATGCCTGGGTTTTTCTCCCCATCTATGCGCATGGAGGAAGAGCCCTGGGCACCGGCTGCGATAAGGAGGGCATCAAAATCCTTCTCAAGCTCCTTTGCCTTTATATCCCTGCCTATTGCAGTGTTGTATTTTACCTCTACTCCCAGCTTCTCGATGGCACCGAACTCATCCATAAGGACAGAGTCTGGCAGCCGGTAGTACGGGATACCGTAGCGGAGCATACCGCCTGATTTTGCATGTGATTCAAATACAGTAACCTTGTGGCCGGCCAGTGCAAGGTAGTAGGCGGCTGCCATTCCGGCTGGGCCTGCACCTATGATTGCAACCTTCTTGCCTGTAGCCGGTGCTGTAGCTGGGAACTGCGGTGCTCCCTTGGCCTTCTTCTCTGTATCTGCAATGTACCGTTTCATGTAGCAGATAGACATAGGCTCCTCAACCCGTGTCCTGCGGCACTGATCCTCGCATGGGCGGGGACAGATACGGCCAAGACAGCCTGCAAACGGTGTCTTCTCCCTTATCTTGTCGGCAGCCTCAAGCTCCTTACCTTCTGCAACCAGAGCCATGAAATCCTTTATAGGGATGTTGGCCGGGCATTCAGACTGGCATGGCGGCATACAGTCGCCGCAGTGGTCGGAGACCAGAAGGTTTATGCACATCTTGCGTGCCTTGTCAACCTCGCCCCCTTCTACTGTCACAACCATTCCGTCGCGCACCTTGGTGGCACAGGATGGTACAAAGTTACCTTTGCCTCCCTCTACCTTTACTGCGCAGACAAAGCAGCTGGTGAACGGCTGGAGCCCCTGGGCATTGCACAGGGTAGGTATGTCGAAGCCGCATTTGCGGGCTGCCTCAAGTATTGTTGTTCCTGCTGGAACTGTAACATCTATTCCGTTTATTTTAAGATTCACTTCGTTCATATCAGATAACCCTTATAGCCCCAAACTTACACTTTTCAATACACATCTTACATCGGATGCACTTGGCTGTATCGATGATATGAGGCTGCTTTACAGCACCTGTTATAGCATTCACCGGACACACCTTGGAGCAGGCGGTGCAGCCTTTGCACTTATCTTTCTCTATATCAATTGTGATAAGAGGCTTGCAGACTCCTGCAGGGCATTTTTTGTCCTTTATGTGTGCAATATATTCATCTCTGAAATAGCGGAGTGTGGTCTTTACAGGGTTTGGTGCCAGCTGACCAAGTCCGCAGAGGGAGGATTTGCCTACAACATCGGCCAGCTCCTCCAGGAGGGCTAGGTCTTCCATAGTCCCTTCTCCCTGTGTTATCCGCTCAAGGATCTCCATCATCCGCTTGGTTCCGATACGGCAGAATGTGCACTTGCCGCACGATTCGGCCTGGGTGAACTGGAGGAAGTATTTGGCAACATCCACCATACAGGAGGATGAGTCCATAACTATCATACCGCCAGAGCCCATGATAGCACCGGTGGCTCCGATAGAAGCGTAGTCGATAGGGGTGTCGAAGAGGCTTTCCGGTATACAGCCGCCTGCAGGACCGCCCATCTGCACCGCCTTGAGCGGAAGTCCTGTGGAGGAGCCGCCGCCTATCTTCTCTACAATCTCGCGGATAGTAAGGCCCATGGGAACCTCGACAAGACCTACCCTCTTTACCTTTCCGGCCAGGGCAAAGACCTTGGTACCAAAGCTCTGTCCATAGGAATATTTATTGAATGATGCTGCCCCTGACAGCAGGATGCGTGGCACGTTTGCATAGGTCTCAACGTTGTTGATATTTGTAGGCTTGCTGTTCACTCCAGACTCTGCAGGGAACGGGGGCCTAAGGTGCGGCATTCCGCGCTTTCCTTCGATGGAGGCGATAAGGGCTGTCTCCTCGCCGCATACAAAGGCGCCGGCTCCCTCCTTCACATGGAGTTTGAAGCAGTGCTTTGTACCCAGTATGTTGTCGCCCAGGAGGTTCCGCTCCTCGGCTGCCGCAATTGCAATCTTAAGACGCTTGAGTGCCAGCGGGTACTCGGCGCGGCAGTAGATATAGCCTTCGTCGGCCCCGGTTGCATAGGACGCAATAAGCATACCTTCGATAACGCTGTGGGGGTCGCCCTCCAGGATGGCACGGTCCATGAATGCACCCGGGTCGCCCTCGTCGGCGTTGCACACCAGGTATTTCTTGTCACCTTTCGCACCCTTAAGGAATGCCCACTTCTGCCCTGTCAGGAAGCCGGCGCCGCCGCGCCCCTTGAGGCCTGACTCTTTAAGCAGGTTTATAACGTCATCACCAGTCATGGTCAGGGCTTTCTTTATTCCCTCGTAGCCGCCGGTTGCGATGTAGTCCTCTATATTCTCGGGATCAATCTTTCCGCAGTTCTTAAGTGCTATCTTTACCTGCGGCCCCACAAAGCTCTTGGTTCCCTCGTCATCGAAGATGCGGTTTGTCTCGGGGAGCTTGCCACTTTTTACCCCAGAGAGTAGCTTTTCCGCAAAGGGGACATCAACCTTGCCGAATGCAGTTTTCACACCGTCTTTGACAATTTCTACAATCGGCTCCTGGAAGCAGATTCCTATGCAGGAGGTCTTCTTAAGGGCAATGTCAGAGCCTATATTCTTCTCGAAAAAGTCGTATACTTCCTGAGCGCCGGATGCAATTCCGCAGGAGCCAAGTCCAACTATGATATCTGTCTTCATTTCCGGTACTCCTCCAAAAGCTGTGTAAGGCGGGCTCTGGTCATCTTGCCATAAACCTTGCCGTTGATCATGACTACCGGTGCAAGAGAACAGCAGCCCAGACACGAAACTATCTCCAGTGTAAAGAGCCCGTCGGGAGTGGTCTCTCCGCTCTTTATCCCCAGGTAGCTCTCGGCCGCATCTATAAGAGGATCTGCACCAGCCACAAAGCAGGCAGTTCCTTTGCACATCTTGATAATATTTTTCCCAAGTGGTGTAAAACGGAATTGGGAATAGAAGGTTCCTACGCTGAAGAATTCAGCCGGTTTTATTCCTGTTATCTCGGCAACTCCATTCACCAGATCCTCGGCCAGGTAACCACGCCGTCTCTGAATCTCCTGAAGGAGCGGAATAATCCTGTCCTTGGTGCCGCCAATGTCAGCAACAACCTCCTGGGCCTCTTTCAGAACCCCATTGCAACAACATTTGTCTTCCATTATTTCCTCGCAAAACTTTTACGGATAGCTGCCACTGCCTCGGAGGTACCGCATACTGCATAATCCCGCAAAGGGCTCCGGTCCACCAGCTCTTTATATTCTATCTTTTTTCCATTCAAATATTCAAGTTCAAATCCCAGCTTTCGGATTATTGCATGAGAGGCCGCAATATCCCAGATAAAGCTGTTGTTTATAAGGGCACCGCTAACCTGAGAATGGAGAATTATGGCCGACATACTTATTATGGAGGAGCCTGAATTACGCACCTTGCCATAGAAGCTTGAGTAGTCGAAATAGCGGTGTGCGGTGGAGGGAGCCATAACCTGCATTGGATAAGCTGTCTCTTTTGTAAATTTAAGGGCCCGGCCGTTCAGTGTGATACTCCCATTCTCCTCGGCCACTAAAAGGCTGCCGGCAGGACCCCAGGAAGGGGCGTAAACTATGCCGCCAACTGGATCAAGATTCTTCAGAAGCCCCAGTGCTATGCACCAGCCAGGCATTCCCATGCTGTAGGTGTCGGTGCCATCCAGGGGATCCAGTGCAAATGTGTATTCATAGTCGGGATTATAAGAACTTGTGGAGGCCTCTTCTGCAATGATGTTTACCCCAGGATATAACTCCTGGATCATACTGGTGAGCGCCCTGTTTATAGCTATGTCTATTGCCGTGACAACCGAGCCGTCCGACTTGAAGGAACGGATAACGCTGCTCTGTGCATCAAGTGCAAAGGAGCCGGCATTTTTAACATGTTCTACAAGGGGCAAAAGTTCCATGTCAGCCTGAAATAGTCCGGTATCTGTCGTCCCATCCCATTATAAGATCGCGGAAATCCTTAAGGGGCTTGGAGAAATATTTCTCGCTGTGGTAAATCATATAGTATTTGCGCCTGAAGTTTTTATCAGGCACAGGAATAGAAATAAGCTCGCCGCTCTTAAGTTCCTTGTGGACAATGCTCTTGGTAAGGAAAGCCATTCCCATGTTGTTCTCCACCAGCTTCTTGATAGCCTCGCTGTTGGAAATCTCGTATTTCATGCACATATCAATCTTATTCTTCTTGAGGAAGGCATCCACAACCTTGCGGATTACAGAGCCCTGCTCGTGCATGATTATCTCCTTCCCCTCCAGGTCCATAAGGTTAAGTTCCTGGGTGTTGGTGAACTTGCAGTTGGGGCTGGCCACCAGCACAATCTCGTCCTCCAGAATCTCGTGTACAGAGATCTTAGGGTTCTGCACCGGTGCCGAGATGAATCCGATATCTTCCTTGAGCTCTGATATGCTCTCGATAATATCCTTGTTTGTCGCAGTCTGGATAGAGATGCTTATCTCGGGGCGTGTCTGCTTAAAGTCTCTGATAATGTAAGGAATATGGTAAGATCCGAAGCTCTCTGAGGCCAGGATGCTTATCTTGCCCTTGTTGTACTCCTGGAAATCCTTTATAGCCTCTTCGGCCTGGGATTCCATATCAAAAATCCGCTCTGCAATAGTATAAAGGTTAAGGCCTGCATCGGTAAGAATGACTTTTTTGCCTATGATGTCAAGAAATTTAAGGTTGTAGTGGCCCTGCAGCTGCTTGATCTGCTTGGTTACAGCCGGCTGGGTAATGCAAAGAAACTCAGCCGCCTTGGTAAGGCTCTTGTATTTGGCTGTAAAATAGAAGGTTTTTAAGTGATATAAATTCATAACTATTATTTATGGTATACTTACTTAAGTTTATAGTCAAGAGGAAAATAATGTTATATTATGTTATATTTAAAATTGATTACTTTAAGAGGTCAAGCTCTGCCAGCTGCTTAAGGTCGGTGATCTCTGGTACACCCAGGGTATTTTCCGGCCAGTTCCGCTTTACAGAATAGTGCTTGAGCCATACGCACTTTATTCCTGCGCCATGGGCACCCTCTATATCAACCCGGTAGTCATCGCCTATATAGAGAGTCTCGTCCTCGGTCACACCCAGGTTCTTGAGCATCATCTTGAAAGGTACTGGATCCGGTTTTGCGGGGATTCCGTCGGTGCCGGAGAGGATGTAGCTGTCAAAGTACTTGCAGGCACGCTCGAACTCGGGGCTCTGGAGTGCCCGGGTGGAGCCGTCCCGCTGGGAGTTGCAGATAAGACCCAGCTTGTACTTCTTCTTAAGCTCTATGATAACTTCTTCTGCTTCGGGGAAAAGCTTCATGGCATCGATCACAAACTGCCAGTACTCGTCTGCCAGCCTGTCAAGGAATGCATCGCCAAGATCTTTTCCATAGAGGGCCTGAAGCTCAAGCCACTGGTTCTTGCGGTTGAAGTCTGCTGCAAGGAAGTGCTTCTTCCTTATCTCCCTGAAGTGGGCCATAAATGTCTCGGTGTCAGTTATCCCCAAAGCCTCGATAAGCTTGTTCTGGGCATTCTTCTCGCCATCCTTATAGCCGCTGGCAGCATCTCCAAGAGTCTGTACAAAGTCAAAAACCAATGCCTTAATCATATTCCCTCCTTAAATAAAAAAAGGCTCCCCGAAGGGAGCCTCATTAGCTTAGACAAATCAGTCAAGGTAAGCTGGCTTGTGTGGCATATCAACTCTGTCGTCGCCGATAAGTTTCTTTGCCTTAGCAAGATACTTTCCGAATACTTCGTCGTCTGTTGCAACATACCATGCTCTTGGAACAGCAAGTCTTGTTGTGTTGATGAAGTGTCTGAAGTTGATGTTGTCAGAGTGGCTGTTTCCTGTCCATGTACCGCAACCGATTGTTGTTGTGAATTCCTGGCCAGCGAACCAGCTACCGGAGTTAACAACTGTGTTAGGCATATTGATGTTTACACGGCCTGTAGGAATGAACTCAGCAAGTCTGTACCACTGCTCTGGCTTTGTTGAATGAAGTGCGCAGCTGTGACCAACACCGGAGAAGTACAGGTTCTTCTTGAGATCGTGGATTTCTGTCTCGAAATCTTCCCATGTCCATACTGTGAGGACGAGAGAAAGCTTTTCGTTGGAGAACATATCTTCTGGACCAATCTTCTGACCCTTAACCATGATGAACTTTGTTCCTTCTGGTACGGAGATTCCAGCAATCTTAGCGATTGTCTGAACTGGTTTTGCAACGATGTCTCTGTTAAGAGTATGTCCATCAGGCCACATAGCAGCTCTGAGTTTCTCTCTGCTTGCATCGTCCAGCAGGTATCCGCCTACTTTCTTGAGCTCTTCCATCATCTTGTCGTAAATGCTTACGTGGATGGAAACTGCGTTCTCGGAAGAACATGATGTTGCGTTGTCGTAGCACTTGGAAGCTGCGATGCACATAGCAGCATGCTTAAGGTCTGCAGATGGGTCAACGATTGCTCTTACGTTACCAGCACCTACTGTTACGGATGGTGTACCTGCAAGGTGTACAACCTTGATAAGTGCCTTTCCACCAGTTGCAACTGCGAAGTCACACTTCTGCATAAGCTCTACTGTTTTCTCGTTGGAAGGCTCTGCGATTACCTGGAACAGGTCCTCTGGAGCTCCGATAGCCTTGAGTGCTTTTCTTCCCCAGTTAACTGCGTTTACTGTAGCAAGCTTTGTTCTTGGGTGTGGTGAGCAGATCATAGCGTTTCTTGTCTTAAGAAGTGTAAGACCGATGAATGCAGCTGTGATACATGGGTTTGTACATGGACATACGTTAGCAACAACGCCCATTGGTTTTGCATAAGTTGTGATACCTCTGATTGGATCCTCTTTGATGATTCCACAAGTCTTTGCACCCTTCATATCCCACAGGATTCCTCTTACCTTACCAGCTTTTCCGTACTTGTCAGCCTGAACGCCCATTCCGGATCCTTCGTAAGCCAGTTTTGAACCCTCTTCAGCAACCTGCTTCTGCATATACTGCCATCCAACGATAGCAACGATTTCATCTACTTCTTCCTGTGTCTTGAACTCGATCCACTCGAAAGCTTTTCTACCGCGTTCATACATTTCGGAAATGTTTTCTTCAACAGCCATTTTTTTTCTCCTAAAAAGATATTTTTCGTAGTATCCCTACGTGAATAGACCCCTGCCGTAAAGACAGGGGTTAAAATCAGTCAAGCCGAGAGGCTTGCATCATTATTTCTTTCCTTTTCCGTGAACGACCTTTCTAGCGTCGTCAAGAACAAAGTCAATAGCAAATCCGGATCCAGAGAGCTCTTTAGCCTTTCTGTCCCACATCTTCTTCCATTCTTCTGGTGTCTGAGCCTGACCACCCTTGAACTCACCTCTCTCAGCGAGGGATGGAACTGGTCTGTCTGTTGGGCCGTCGTACCATTCTTTTGGAGTAAGAGTCTTGCCATATGTATCGAAGCCGTCTCTCTCGCACTCTCTCTCGATCTCTTCGCAAACATGTGCTCCAGCGGAGAATGCTCTTGTTACACCCATGATACACCATGCAGCATCTGGAGTGAAGTCAAGGTCCATCATTGCAGCTGTAGCAGCAGCCATGAAGTCAGCCTCAACATATCCGATCTCTGCCTGAGCTGCCTTAACAACTTCTTTCAGGAATGGGATGTACTTAAGCTCTTTCTTACCAGCAAGTGCCTTCTCAGCATATGCCATAAGATCTTTTGGAGTTGGGTCCTTAACATACTTAGCATCGATTCCGAAGTGATCCTCGTGATAGCACTCTTTTACACAAAGAGCAGCTGCGTCTGCAGCGGAGAGTCCTTCTTCAGCAATCTTGTTGTAGTATTTCTCGAGCATGTAACCGAAGTTCTTGAATGCACCATAAGCCTCACCGAATGCAAATACAGAAGCACCTGCAGCCTGTGTAAGGTATGATTTTCCTCTAGCTACCAGTCTTGCAACCAGTGCTGGGTTGGAAAGTCCGTCCTCAAGTCCTACGAGAAGGATATAATCGAGAACTTTCTTCTCCTCTACCAGAGGGATTCTAGCCTGGAAGTCGATGAACAGAACATCGCAAACACCATAGCCAGCTTCTACCAGCTCTGTTGTATCATAACCTCTGGTTACGATTCTGTGGATGTTCTTGTAAGCAACTTCAGAAACCCACTTGAAGTGTGCTCTGTTGTCGTCTGGAAGTGTTCCAATCTCTCTATTTGTATAGTCAAAAAGAAGGTTTGGGTTTCCGAGGTTACCAATAACTCTTCTCTTTGCATGCTTCATACCAGCGATTCTCTCATCGCAAACCTTACCGGTCATTCTGTTTACAGCAATATCTTTCAGATCACCCATTTTTTGAATTCTCCTGTCTTAAGTTCGTTCATAGCATAAGCTTCTCTTTCTGACTGAAGAGGAACTTCTCTGTCTTCTGGTCCGATGTACTTGATCATGGAGAGGTCAAGCATCTGTACCATAGGTTCGTTTCTGGATGCACCCCAAGCTCTACCTTTCTTCAGTGTGAAGAGAGCGTGGCAGGAGCAGCTGTAACCTCTGGTTACGCATCCGATTGTCCAAGCTGCGTTTGGAGAGAATCCCATGTCGGAGAGAGCTGTGTTACCAGCACCGATCATGTTAACTGCTACATAGGATCTTCCTTCAGCAAATCTTCTTGCATAGAATCTCTTCTCAAGAGCTCTCTGGAATTTCAGGTATACACCTACAACTCCGATCTCTTCCTGTTTCAGGTGTGTCGGTTCTGCTCTTGGGTCGCCGTCAAGGTGCTGTGGCTGTCCCATTCCCATTACTGCTCTACCTGCATCCATGTACTCATCAACACACTCTACAGCAACCTGTTCAACTGTCTTGTGCTCAAGAACTGCTCTGTCGAGGTATTTTTTCATCATGTAGCCGTGCTGAGCTCCTGGTCCGTGAGCTCCACCGAATGTTGCGATAGAAGCACCAACTGCTGCTGGGAGCATTGGGTGTCCGTTCATAACGCCGATTGCAGCTGCTGCTGAAGGTGACATTGAGTGCTCAAGGAATTCTGCAACTTCGTAGTCGAGCATTGCTCTCTCGTTCTCTGCAGGAATTCTGCCCTGGAAAAGAATGTACAGTCCATCGATAAATGTGTAGCCAGCGTTAGCGAGCTCGCGTACATCAAAACCGCGCAGAACTGTTTTTTCTTCTGTCTTGTAAGAAATACCAGTCTTTCTCTGGATCAAGGGTTTACGATCCATACTTTACTCCTCCTAAAATTATTAAATTCACCTTGCGTCTCGATGTTTCCGGTAAAATTTTTATTTATTTGGCTTCAGTTTATCCAATTCACTAAAATTATTCAATAATTGGGTATTTGCAACTTTGATATTTTTTTTCATTATTTTGATAACTAATAGTTATTGCTTCGTGATAATTATTCATATTCAATTCACAATATTACTTGATTACAAGAAAAATTTCACATATAATGTATCTTCAAATAGCAACAGGAGAGAACCATGGAAGCATTTATACAGAAGATGACAGAGACAGCAATCCGCAACAACTCCATAGACCCGGCCCTCTATTCAAAGTACAACACCAAGCGCGGCCTGCGTAACGAAGATGGCTCCGGAGTGGTAGTAGGACTCTCTCAGATTGGCGATGCCCATGGTTATATCTTTGACGAAGGAACCCTGGTTCCTGACGAAGGTAGACTCACCTACCGGGGAATCCTGATCAACGACCTGGTCTACAATGCCATAAACGAGAAACGGCATGGCTTTGAGGAGACAGCTTTCTTCCTTCTTTTTGGGAAACTCCCGACAAAAGAGGAACTGGAAGAATTCAACAACGTGCTGGACGAGTGCAGACAGCTTCCTGCCGGCTTTGCCGAGGATATGATACTCAAGGCCCCAAGCCGGGATGTCATGAACAAGCTGGCCCGGAGCGTGCTGGTATGCTACTCCTACGACTCCGATGCCGACAATGTTTCCATAGATAATGTGCTCAGGCAGTGCATAGAGCTTATAGCCCGGTTCCCTACCATGATTGCCTACGGCTACCAGGCAAAGGCCCACTACCACGATGGCAAGAGCCTTTTCCTCCACGCTCCGGCACCCAAGATCGGAACTGCGGCCAACTTCCTGCGGATGATCCGCCCCGACACCAAGTACACAGAGCTCGAGGCATCGGTCCTGGACATAGCCCTTATTCTCCATGCCGAGCATGGTGGCGGTAACAACTCCACATTCACAAACCATGTGGTCACCTCGGCCCAGACCGACACCTATGCCGCCATCGCAGCAGCCCTCTGCTCCATGAAAGGTCCGCTCCACGGCGGAGCCAACAAGAAAGTTAAACGGATGATGGAAGATATAATGGAAAATGTTCCGAACTGGAAGGACGAAGGGCAGCTGGTGGACTACCTGCGGAAAATCCTGCGCAAGGAAGCCTTCGACAGAACAGGCATTATCTACGGATTCGGCCATGCTATCTATACCCTGTCGGACCCAAGGGCCCTGCTCCTTAAGAAAAAGGCCGAGGAGCTGGCTGCCGCCAAGGGATACGACGATGAGTTCAACCTGTACCACAGTGTGGAGCGGCTTATTCCAGAAGCTTTTGAGGCAGAGGGAAAGGTTGTCCGGTCCAGCAGCGTGAACGTGGACTTCTACTCCGGCTTTGTATACAAGATGCTGAATATTCCGACAGCGCTGTATACCCCGCTCTTTGCCATGGCCCGTATTGCCGGCTGGGCAGCCCACCGGATAGAGGAGCTGGTAAGCGGCGGTAAGCTTATAAGACCTGCATACCGTGTTGTGGCGCCAAAACGGCCCTACACCCCCATGACTGACCGATAAGGAAGCCATATATAAAATGGAAAGAATAATCCAGACCATAAAAGAGCATAAGACCTTCTACATCTTCGGCCACATAGACCCGGACGGCGACTGCATTGGAAGCCAGCTGGGGCTGGCCCGGTTTTTGGAGCAGCTTGGGAAAAAGTGTTATCTATACTCAAAAGGAAAGTTTGAGCGGCAGGAGATAAAACAGTTCCAGGGCCACTTTGCCGACATTTTTGACCCTGCAGATAAAGATGGAGTGGCAATAATAGTTGACTGCTCCACCCCGGACAGAACCGGCTTTGAGAAAGAGGGAATAGACAAATTCCCCACCATAGTTATTGACCATCACTCTTCCGGCGATATTTTCGGCGACTTCAGATATGTAAAACCGCAGGCATCGGCCTGCACCATGCTTATCCTTGAGCTTATCGAGGCAATGGGAGAAAAGCCTTCAAAAGAGGTGGCTGAACTTCTTATGCTGGGGCTCTGCACCGACACAGGCTTTTTCAAGCATCTGACCGAGACAGGGGCTCCTGCCTTCGAGGCTGCGGCAAAGCTCACCGGATACGGGGCATCTCCAAACAAGATCTACTTCGATGTGAATGGCAACAAGAAAGCTGCCACATTGAAGCTTATTTCTCAGGCCCTGGAGCGGGCAAAGTTTTATCTGGACGGCAGGCTTGTCATAACCTACGAGACATTAGAGGATTACGCCGTGATTCCAAGGGAGTGCCGGGATATTGATACAGTCTACCTGCTTCTGCTGGCAACCGAAGGGGTCCAGGTGGTGGCATCGGTAAAGGAGGATGATCCCGACAAGGTAACTGTAGGACTCCGCACCAGGTGCAGCAATATAGACCTGGGAGCCGCAGCTGCCCTATTAGGGGGCGGTGGCCATAAAAAAGCGGCCGGGTGCAAGATTATGAACTCCAATGCCAAAGCTGTTGTGCAACTTCTGGTTGATCATTTTTCAAAGATATTGGGATAACAATTATGGAAGACAAAGAAAAAATAATGGCAGAATCTATGGAAGAGCTTTCTCAGACCCTGGCGTCGGTGAACGACAGCGTTCTCCTTAAAGATTTTCTCAAGGCGCTGCTGACACCACAGGAATACAATGCAGTTGCAGCCCGCTGGGCACTGGTGCGTCTTTTGGACCAGGGGATGACACAGCGCAAGATCGCAGAGGTCCTGGGGCTTTCTCTGTGCAAGATAACCAGAGGAAGCAGGGAGATGAAGAAGGAAGAGTCCTCTTTCCGGAAGATGATAGATATCTGCAAAAGTCTGTGATATCTGAAAAAGCTATAAAAAAGCCTGCCGTCTGGCAGGCTTTTTCTTTTGTCACACTGATCTTGTCTCAGCCTGACAGGAATCAATCAAATGTAAAATATTTGCTGAATGTCTGGTGGAAGTTATCCTTGAGCTTGTCTGATGTCAGGAAGTAGTTGACTATATCGGCATCTGCAATCTGTCCCTCAATCTGAGGACCGTACAGAACCAATGTCTGGTCAATCTCGGGGCTTACAGTCTCTTCGACCAGCTTAAGAACCACAACACCGTTGTTCAGAATAATAGGCTTGGAATACTCATCAGCTTTGATTGAGAAGGCCTGGATAAAGAAATCCTTGCTGAACATAGCAGATGTCAGATCCAGCTCTCCCTGCTCTACTCTGACCTGGCTGAAATAGTTTACTGCACCGTAGTTGATGCCAAAAGGTTTTGTATTATAAACAGAGATACCTGCTTTTGAAGCAGCTCCATAGATGCTGTCTTCCTGAGCATCCTTGATAAAGGTTTCTGCGGCCTTGACTGCTTTATCCTCTACAAATCCACGCTCGTAGCGGTTCACATAGTTCTTGATTGCCCGGATTGTATCGGCAGATGAGAGATCCGGGTCGGTTGCAGCTGTTGTGCAGCGGTAAATAACATAGTCATTTCCAACCTTGATGATGTCGGAAACTGCACCCTGGGCCAAAGCCAGAATTTTATCCAGGTCTGCATCGCTGAACTCAGACTTAAGCTCGTAGCTGTAGGAGATTCCCATGGATCCGCCGCCCTCGGCAAATACATCGGTAGACTGAGCCTTTGCTGTCTCGGCAAAGGATTCAGGGTCAGCCTTTACCATCTTAAGCACTTTCTTGGCATCGCTTTCGCTGGAAAGGGTGATCTTGCTGAGCCCAATGCGCTTGAAGTTCTTAGGATTCTGCTGTGCATACGCAGCAAGATCTGCATCTGGAATTCTGTCCATAGGGAAGAACATCAGCTGGAAACTGCGCTGGGTCTTGGAAAGGCCATAGGTATATTCTTTTTCTGCATCGGCACTCTTCTGTCCGTAAAAATAATCAACAAGATAGTACTCTGTAAGGAGGCTCTCCTTAAAGTCGCGGCGGAACTCTTCCCTCTTATAAGAAGGGGTGCTCTGATACAGCTCAACATCAAACTCGCCATTGTTCTGATAAGGACCGTTCTTAATGATAAGCTTGTTCAGCTGCTCCTGGGAGATATGTGTCTTGTTGGTCTTAACTTCGGTAAGGATTCCTACATGTACTACAGTGCGCTCGAAAGCACCCCGCCATACCCGGTACATATCCCATTTCCAGTTCTGGCTGTTTCCGTCCGGCTTGATCTGCTGGCCCAGAATCTCACGCTGCTGTGCAAAGTAGCCGTTCTGGGAGAACTCAATATCCTCTTTCCCATACTTTCCGAAAGAGATGGAGCCTGTTGTCCCTCTTACTGCATCGCCTACAACAGGGGCTCCGACAAAAGTCACTGCAATTACTATAAGAAGTAAAACAGAAAAAATGTAGAGCACCGGATGCCGGCTGTTCTTCTTTTCCTGTTCATTGGTCATTTTCTCAAGTTGTTTTTCTTTTTCTGCCATAATACTTTATTTTATCATCTGGGATATTATATGTCAATTCCAGCACTACAGCCCCTATAAAAAATATTCAAAACCTTATTGACACCAAGATTGAATAATTGATATAGTCTTGTTTGTCAGTAGGGGGCGTGGCGAAGCTGGTTTATCGCGCCGGCCTGTCAAGCCGGAGATCGAGGGTTCAAGCCCCTTCGCTCCCGACGGGGTGCTTTTTCAAGCACCCCATTTTTTTATCTTCAGAGCTTCTTCATCAGATTGACCATCTCTACAGCGGAGAGAGCACAGTCATAGCCTTTGTTTCCAGCCTTGGAGCCAGCCCGCTCGATAGCCTGCTCGATATTCTCTGTAGTGATGATTCCGAAGAGAACAGGGATGCCGTTCTTGAGTCCTACCTGAGCTATACCCTTGGATACCTCGTTGCATACATAGTCGTAGTGGGTTGTTGCGCCGCGGATCACTGCACCTACAGCGATTACTGCATCATACTTTCCGCTGGTAGCCAGCTTGTCGGCAATAACAGGAATCTCGAAAGCACCCGGAACCCATACTGCTGTGATGTTGTCATCCTTAACGCCGTGGCGCACCAGGCCATCCACTGCTCCGTCCAGAAGCTTCTTAACGATAATCTCGTTGAAACGGGAAGCTACGATAGCAACCTTCATTCCCTCTGGAGCAACTAATTTTCCTTCAAACAGTTTCATTTCATACCTCGCTTATATAGTTTAAAATTTTGTAAAAATATGTCCCATCTTGTCTTTCTTGGTCTGCAGATAGAAGCGGTCGTACTGCTGCGGCTCCACCTCTATAGGAACCCGCTCTGCAACCCGCAGCCCAAAGCCGTCCAAGCCATACACCTTGTTTGGGTTGTTGGTCATAAGACGGAGTGATTTTATACCCAGGTCCCTTAGGATCTGGGCCCCTATCCAGTACTCACGCAGGTCGGGCTGGAAGCCCAGCTTTATGTTGGCCTCCACAGTGTCGCACCCCTGCTCTTGGAGCACATAGCTCTTAAGCTTGTTTATAAGGCCAATACCACGGCCCTCCTGCCGCATATAAAGCACCACGCCGCGCCCCTCCTGCTGTATCAGCTCCATGGCCTTATGCAGCTGCTGGCCGCAGTCGCACCTCTTGGAGCCGAACACATCGCCGGTCATGCACTCGGAGTGGACACGGCACAGCACATTCTCGCCGTCGCCTATGTCGCCCTTAAGGAGTGCGATGTGGTTCTCGCCTGTTATGTCGTTAACATAGCCGTAGATATCAAAGTCACCGTAGTCGGTGGGGAGCTTTGCCTTGGCCTCTCTTATCACATGCTTCTCGTGGATGCGGCAGTAGTCCTGCAGCTCCTTGATTGTGATGAACTTGAGGTTGTACTTCTCTGCCAGCTTCCAGAGCTTGGGGGTACGCATCATGGTGCCGTCATCATCCATAACCTCGCAGCAGAGGCCGCACTCCTTAAGGCCGGCCAGGCGGCAGAGGTCTACAGTGGCCTCTGTATGGCCGTTCCGCACCAGCACACCGCCCCTTCTTGCGGTAAGGGGGAACATGTGTCCCGGGCGCCGGAAATCAAGGGGTGTGGAGGCATCGTTCACACACTGGAGTGCAGTGATTGAGCGCTCTGCCGCCGAGATTCCTGTGGTGGTGCTTATATGGTCTATAGAGACAGTGAAGGCTGTCTCGTGGTTATCTGTGTTCTCCGACACCATTGGTGGCAATCCCAGCTTTGTGGCAAGGGCTGCGCTCATAGGGGTGCACAAAAGTCCCTTTGCATAGGTTGCCATGAAGTTGACATTGGCCTGGGTGGCAAACTCGGCCGCACAGATCATGTCCCCTTCGTTCTCCCGATCCGGGTCGTCGGTCACCAGGATTATCCTTCCGTTCCGAAGCTCATCAAGGGCCTCTTCTATCGTGTTGTACTTAAAATCCATTTTCCCTTAAAAACTCCTCTGTTATCCTGCTTTTATGCGGCTCTTCCGACCGGGATTGCCCCAGGAGGCGCTGCACATATTTTCCTACAATATCGTTCTCCAGGTTCACCACAGCCCCGACCTTCTTCTTTAAAAGTGTGGTATGCAAACTGGTGTGGGGAATTATGGAGACTGCAAAATCTTCATTTCCAACCTTGGCCACAGTCAGGCTTATGCCGTCTATGGCTATGGAGCCCTTCTCCACAATCAGGGCAAGTATATCCTGCGATGTGCGGATATAGACCCAGGTGGCGTTGCCCTCTTCCTCCAGCCTGGAGATAGTGCCTGTTCCGTCGATATGGCCGCTCACTATATGGCCGCCGAAACGGCCGTCGGCCGGCATTGCCCGCTCCAGGTTCACCAGGTCGCCAGATTTAAGCTGCCCCAGGTTGCTCCGGCGCAGGGTCTCGGCCATAACATCGGCTGTAAAACTTTTTTTATCCATAGAGGTGACTGTAAGACACACACCGTTCACTGCAATGCTGTCCCCCTGCCTTGTCCCGGAAAGAACCAGAGACGCCTCTATCCTTATGGAGCCGGAGCTGCCTTGAATCGAGACATTGCGTACTGTTCCTGTCTCCTCGATTATTCCTGTAAACATCTTGAAACCTCGTATTCAATCAGAATATCGTCATCAAAAAACTGGGTGCTGGTGCGGCAAAGCCGGAATGCATCCGAAACCTGCTGCACACCGGTGCCAGAAACTGGTCCCAGAGCCTGAGCTCCGCCGAAGATCTTGGGAGCCACATAGCTGTAGATGTGGTTCACTATGCCGGCACTCAGGGCGCTGTAATGGACCTGGCTGCCCCCCTCTATCAGAAGGCTGTCTATTCCCCGCTTTCCAAGCTCTGCCGCCAGTGCATTAAGGTCGGGGCTGCCATCCTTTCCAGGCATCGGAAGCACCTCCACCCCAAGCTTTTCAAGAGCTGTTTTCTTTTCATCAGGTGCTGCACCGCACACCACCAGAAGCGGTATCTCGCGGGCACTCTGCACCAGCTGGCAATCCAGGGGAATGCGCAGCGATGTGTCAAGCACAATCCTCAGCGGGTTTACCCCGCCGGAAAGACGGCAGTTCAGCATAGGGTTGTCGGCCAGCACAGTGTTGATGCCCACCAGTATGGACGCATACCTGTTACGCAGCCTGTGGACATGCTGCCGGGCCTTTTCCCCTGTTATCCACCTGGACTGCCCTGCCACAGTGGCAATTTTGCCGTCGGCTGTCATGGCATACTTAAGGGCAACATAGGGTCTGCCTGTGGTAATGTAATGGAAAAAGATGGAGTTAAGGGCATCGCACTCTTTTTTAAGGAAGCCAGTCTCCACTTCGATTCCATGCTGTCTGAGCAGTTCGATCCCTTTTCCTGCAACCAGCGGATTGGGGTCGGAAGAGCCTACGACGGCACGCTTTATTCCCGCCTCGATAAGGGCATCGGTGCATGGGGGCTGCTTGCCGGTGTGACAGCAGGGCTCAAGAGTAACATAGATTTCGGCACCTTTGGGGTTCCCGCCGCGCCGGATACAGTCGGCCAGAGCTTCCCGCTCGGCATGGAGGCTGCCATATTGAGTATGATATCCTTCGCCTATGATACGGCCATCCTTTACAACAACAGCACCTACAAGGGGATTGGGACGGGTTTTCCCCTCTCCTTGCTCAGCCAGCTGTATGGCACGTCTCATATACTGTTCTTCAGGCATAAAAAAACCCCTGACCCGGGGCAAAGTGCGAAAACAAAATCTTCTCTCATCCAGACTATACTGTCGGCTACGGAATTGCACCGTATCATGCCCCAAAAAGGCTCGCTGGCTTACGCACTGGGCGCTCACAGCCGGTAGGGAAATTCTCCCTGCCCCGAAGACAATCAAAGAATATCATTTTCTAATCTATGTGACAAGTCCCCGGGTTATAGTTGACATTTCCTTGTTCTCATTTTATCTTATAAGTTGGAAATATTACAGAAGGACACAATGGTTAACAGGGAGCAGAGGATTCTCCAGGTATTACACAATGGGGGCTTTAGCGAGCTTACTTTTCTCCAGAAGACAATTATTCCTCTGGCATTGGACGGAGAGAACATAATTGCCGAAACTGGTGTTAATGCAGGCAAGACTGTAAGCTACATCATTCCCTCCATCATCAGCCTTGATGATTCTGTTCCTGGTTTAAAGATTTTAGTTATCGTTCCATCTGTGGAAGACGTAAAGAAAGTATCAGAGCAGTATGCGCTGTTCTGCCGGGAAGGGGCCGAGAAAGTTTCGGTGGTCTCTTTCCTTGAGGAGAATAATACAAAAGGAGAGCTTGTTGTCCTGGAGAAAAAGCCGGACATCCTGATCTCTACGCCAGACAAGATTATAGATCATATCAGGCTGGGCAACTTTGACCTCGACTCCATTCTGACCTGTATTGTTGACTGTGGAGATGACCAGTACTACGGCTTTTCTAAAGATATAGAGTTCATCCATTCTGCGTTTTCCGTGCTGACCCGTTTCTGGGTCTTCACAAAAGACAGAGAAATGATACCTATTTTTCACCACCTTCTGATTGACCCCCAGATTATTTACAGTGACAGGGGTATTAAGAGCAGCACATCAGAACGACAGGAGGAAAAAATGGAATTCAGTGCAGATCAGGAAAGCAAGTACGCAGAACTTATAAAGAAAATGGTCAAGAGCATCAAAGAGGATGAGGATCCAAACGAAATGAACCAGTTCAAGAAGCTGGTAAAGAGGAACGTCCCATTCACAATGCGTGGCTATTTCAGTGCATATCTTTTCAAGACCATGGTAACCAACACCAGGACAGGACATGCTCCAAGCCAGAACAGAGCTGATAAAGATTATAAGACTCTCTTCTTCAACATCGGCCGTACCAGAGGCTTGAACCCACAGGCCCTGCTCCGGTTCATAGCTGCAAGCGCAGAGATCGACAGCTCCGAAATCGGCCAGATAAGAGTGCATGACAACTATTCTTTTGTGGATGTGGCAGAGCCTAATGTTCAGAAAGTATTGGACAACCTTAACTCAAAGGTCTACAGAGGAAGAACTCTGGCAGTCAACTTTGCCAAGAAAAATACAGAAACTCCAAAAGCTTGATTATCTCTCGTTGTTGTTCTGACAGTCGATGCAGAAGACTGCGTAAGGCAATGCCCTGAGTCTGGCCTCTGAAATTTTCTTTCCGCACTGCATGCATATTCCAAAACGCTTTGCATCAAGACGGGATAAAGCCGCATCAATGCTCCTGAGTTTATTTATGTCCTGACTGCTCATGCTCTCAAGCATTTTTCTGTCAATCTCATCAGAAGCGATATCGATATCATCCTTAGGATCAGCACTGGCGAAAAGGGAATGGAAGGAATTGTTCTGCGAATTAATATTATTCACCAGTTCCTGTTTCAAAGATAAAAGTGATTTTCTCATCTCCTCTTCAAATTTCTCAGTCATGATTCCCTCCTTTTAGTATTTGCAGAACATTTGCACAAAAAGGGCTGTTATGTCAACATGTAAATCAACTTTTTATGATTTTTTTTTTGAAAAAAGAAAAGAAATCACCAGGAGAAAACCGCACACCACAATAGCAGCATCGGCCACATTGAAGGTAGGCCATCGGTCAAGGCCGAAAAGTCCATAGAATTTCACATCAATAAAATCGACAACACCCAGAGGGCGGAATATACGGTCCACCAAGTTTCCTGCGCCGCCACCCAGAATACCGCAGGCAGCCCAGCGCTGGAGCCTGGTCAGAGAATCGGTCCTGAGCAGATAGACTGCAATGACAGCTAAAACCACAAGGGGAAGCAGAGAGAAGAAAAGCACTTTAAAGATCTGGGACATACCAGTTCCTATGCTGAATGCGATAGCTGTGTTGCGGGCATGGATTATGCGCAGAAAGCCACCCATAAAGCTGGCCCCTATTCCATTGATTGGAATAAACAGAGTTATGAGCCACTTGGTCAGCTGGTCAGCGAGCAAAACGCCCAGAGTAAGTATGAATGGAAAGCGCCTGTCGTCTTTATTCATTGTCAAAGCCCAGTCGGAACATCTATGAAAACAGTCTTTAAAGCCAGTTCCTCGGAAACTTTCTCAGCCACATTCTGAACGCCGTAAACCTCGGTGCGGTAGTGGCCTGCAGAAATCATATTTATCTTATTCTCAAGGCAGGTGTGGTAGACCTCATGGGACGCATCTCCGGTTATATAGAGATCAATATCCTCGTCTATGGCAGCATCCACATCATCTTCGCCGCCACCGGTTATAACAGCACCGGTCAGGTTCTTCTCCTTGCCGAACGAAAGGCAGGCCAGAAGCTCAGCCCTGTCATAGCCCAGATTGGCAATAACCTGCTCTGTCGCCACAGGCTCCCTGAAGGTTCCCTTTACCCCCACATCAATTCCTCTGTACTTGCCGAAAGGCTTTAAATCATCAAGCCCTATAGCCTTTGCAAGCGACACATTGTTCCCAAGGTCTGGATGTATATCAAGCGGAAGATGAGCCACATAGAGCGCCATATCATTTTCGATAAGAAACTTGAGCCTGTTGTAGTGGCTGCCGGTGACACACTGCTCGTGCCCCCAGAAAAGGCCGTGGTGGACAAACACCATCTGGGCGCCGGCTTCCTTGGCCCGTCTGAAAGTCTCCATGCATGCATCAACTGCAAATGCTATGCATGTTATATCTGCACTATTCTCCACCTGCACACCGTTCAGCGAGATATCGGTTCCTGCCAGGTCATCGATGGCAAGAAAGCTTCTGAAATAGGAATCAAGCTCTTTTAATTTCATAATTTTATTATATATTATAAATCTGTTCTTGACAACAAAGAGTCATTCTTATGTAATTGTAATATGGAACTTAAAGCAAAAGATCTGGACTATTCAGTCCCACTGGAAAAAATTCAGGAATTCAGAAAGACAAAATTAGACGAGACAGTGATCGGGCAGCCGAGGGCGCTCAAGGCGCTGCAGTTCGGCGTTGGAATCAATGCGAAGGGCTACAACATCTTTGTAATCGGCGACTCAGGAACAGGAAAGCGCTCCACTGTGCGCAAGGTTCTTACAAAGTACAGGAACAGACGCCCTCTCAAGGATGTGGTATGTGTATGCAACTTCTCCGATGCCGACTCCCCTAACATCATATATCTGCAGAAAGGAAAAGGAATAGAGTTCAAGGAGGCTGTGAGAAGCTTCATCACCCTTGCCAGGAAGAAGCTCCGCATCCAGACCGAGAACAAGGTCTTCAAAAGCGAGAAGACCGAGATCTTCAACTTCCACGAGAACGAGGATAACAAGTTGAGGGATGATTTCGAGGCCCGCCTGAACAAGGATCATTTTGCACTTATTCCCTCCAAGGATGAACAGAGCCAGGGACCTGAGCTGTATCCTATGCTCAAGGGCAATCCAGTTTCCATGGAAGAGCTCCGGGACATGATGAACCAGAAAAAGCTTTCCAAGAAAGAGTTCGAGAACTGGCGCGCCAGATATCACCGCCACATGGATAAGTTTGAAGATGTGCTCCGGAAGATTCAGTCAAATGCCACAGCCTTGGATGAGAAGGTTGATGAGCTTATGAAAAAACATGCCGCCCCTTTCATCGCATCGGGCCTTGAGAAAATAAGAATGGAGTTCAGGGACAAAGAGGTAAGCGATTATCTCGATGACATGAAGAAAGATATGCTGGAGCATCTCTATCTGTTCTTCTCCGAAAATCCAGAGGAGAAGGAAAGGGATAGGATCGAAGCAGGGCTGACCCGCTACGAGGTGAATGTTCTGGTAGACAACTCTAAGACAAAGAACTGCCCTGTCATCTACGAGACAAACCCCTCTTACAGCAATCTGTTCGGCACTATCGAATACAGGCCGGAGCCTTCTTCAGGAGAACCGCGGAGCAGCTTCCTCTCCATAAAGAGCGGTTCCATTCTCAAGGCTTCAGGAGGGTTCCTGGTAATAAGCGCAGATGATGTGTCACTGGATGACACATGGGAATATCTTAAGAGAACTCTCAAGAACGGCGAGCTTCAGATTCAGCCGCAGCCCAGCCCATACAGCACCATGGGAACATCTATAAAGCCAGAGCCTATAAAGATCGATTTAAAGGTTATTCTTATCGGCGATATAGAGACATTTTTCAATTTCTCACATTCCGATGTGGATTTCGGCAAATATTTCAATGTCATTGCAGTATTCGAGAGCATGATGAAATATACCGAGGAGAACATAAGGCAGTTTGTATGCTTTGTCGTAGAGTTTGTCAGGAAGATGAAATACAAGCCTATCACCGACGAGGGAATAGGATACCTGCTCAAATATGCAAGAAGGCTTACCGAAGACAGGAAAAAGCTTTCTGTCCGGTTCTCAAAGATAACAGACCTTATCTCCGAGGCAAACTACTGGGCAAAGGAGATGGGCTTGAAGGAAATTTCTGTGGAAGCCCTTAAGAAAGCCGAGGACGAGAAACGCTATCTTATGAGCATGGTCGAGGATCATGTGTTCGATGACCTTAGAAATGGAACCACAAAAATCCAAGTCGATGGAAAAAAAGTTGGATCTATAAATGGTCTGGTAATATTCAGAGCTCCTTATGAGTTCGGTGCGCCCTCTCTCCTGACCGCAGTATGTACTGCCGGCGATGACGGAATCATCAGCGTCGAGCACGAGGCTGGATTATCTGGCGAATTCCTTGATAAGGCTGTAGGGATAACAGAAGGCTTCCTCCGGGGCCGCTACGAGGATAACTATCATATGTCATTCAGAGCCAGCGTATGCTTTGAGCAGGCGCAGGGTGTGGATGGTGACTCAGCTTCGGCGGCAGAAATATATGCAATCCTCTCTGCAGTCACAGGAGTGCCTCTGCGTCAGGATCTGGCTGTGACCGGCTCTATGAACCAGCATGGCGAAATCCAGGTTATAGGCGGAGTGAGCGAGAAGATCACAGGATTCTACAAGCTGTGCAAGGAGCGGGGCCTTACCGGAAAGCAGGGGGTGCTTGTTCCAAAGGATAACATAGACAACATTCTTCTCAGCCAGGAGATAATTGATGCAGTTGCGAAGAAGAAGTTCCATATCTATCCTATCTCCACCATCGATGAGGGAATAAAGCTCTTTACCGGCATGGAGGCAGATGCTTTCAACGCCCTGGCCAAGAAGAAGTTCAAGGCTCTCAGCGCCAAGGTAAAGAACAGCAAGTGAAGCAGAAAGAGGATTTCGACACATACTACAGGAATATCTGGAAGGAGCGGTGGGACACCCTTAAGAATGCTTTTTCCGGAGAGCCTGATTACTGCACCTTGGAAGCAGGGCTCCTCAAGCCCTACTTTCTGGATAAGGCCTCCACATACCCAGCCAAGGCGCTTGATGTGCAGTCTGGCGATTCGGTGCTCGACCTGTGCGCCGCCCCAGGCGGCAAGACACTTATACTGGCACTGGCCAAAGGAGAGTCCGGCACCCTGGTGGCCAACGACAAATCGGCAGACCGGAGGATGCGCCTTAAGGCTGTGGTGAACGAACACCTGCCGGCCTCCATTGCAGAGACAGTGCATATAACAGGCTACGACGCCACCACCTGGGGTCTGTATCAGAAGGATATGTACGACAGGGTGCTCTTGGATGCCCCCTGCTCATCGGAGCGCCATGTGCTTTCTTCGCCATACTATTTAGCCCAGTGGACCCCGGCAAGGACAAAGCAGCTGGCCATACGGCAGTTTGCTATGCTGGCCGCGGCGCTGGATGCTGCAAAGCCAGGGGGCAGGATTGTCTATTCCACCTGCTCTATTTCGCCGATGGAAAACGACGGCGTGGTGGAGAAACTGTTTAAAAAACGCAAAGATATGTTTGATATCGTGGAGCTGCAGCCCGAGATCGGCGAGAAGACTAAGTACGGTATCCAGATACTGCCCGATACTACAGGTGCAGGGCCTATCTACTACTGCTGTCTGGAGAAGCGCCATGGCTAGTGTATCAATCTTAAAGTGCCAGAATTACGAGGAAACCGAAGTTGTTCAAATAATGAACAAACTTTTAGACAGCATCGGACTGGACAAAATCACAGGCAAAAAAATACTGCTCAAGCCAAATATACTCTACGCCGCACAGCCAGAGAAAGCAGTCACCACCCACCCTGCTGTGCTCAAGGCTATAATCAAATATCTGCAGAAGAATGGCAACACCGTTTTTGCAGGAGACAGCCCTGCCTTCCAGAACCAGGAGGCGGCAGCAAGCAAGGCTGGCCTTAAGCAGGTGGCAGACGAATGCGGCGTTCCCTGGCAGGACTTCACCCAGACAGCTGCAATCCCGGCACCAGAGGGCAAACTTGTGAAAAGCTTCCAGTTGGCCTCAATCCTTAACGATGTCGATATAGTTATCTCGCTTCCTAAGATGAAGACTCATTCCCTTATGTACTACACCGGAGCTATAAAGAATATGTTCGGCCTGGTGCCGGGGCTCTCCAAGTCGGCCCTGCACCTCCGCTTCCCGGACCGTGATAACTTTGCACAGATGATTGTGGACCTGAACCTTGCAGTTAAACCTAACTATGCGATAATGGATGCCATAGTGGGCATGGAGGGGCCGGGCCCGGGGAGCGGGAAGCCACGCCAGGTGGGGCTGCTCCTTGCCTCCGACAACGTGCTTGCACTCGATATGACAGCAGCCCGTATCATAGGCTATAAGCCCGAGACACTGCCTATTCTGTCACAGGCCCTGGCAAGCGGCTTCTGGTTGAAGACCGGGGAAGAGATAGACTATCCACTTGAGAAAGCAGAGAATCTGCTCATAAAAGATTACAAACTCATACACCATCTGCACGATGCATCCATGTTCCGCGACTATATGCCGGAGTGGGCTTTCCGCCTCATCAAGAACCTGACTGTAAAGCGCCCTATCTTCAATCCAAATATCTGCAAGCTGTGCAAGGAATGCGTCCGCATCTGCCCTGCAAAGGCCTTGTCGGTGCAGGAAAATAGAATCAAAGTAGACTACACAAAATGCATACGCTGCTACTGCTGCCACGAAATCTGCAGCCATCATGCCATAACTCTCAAGAAAAAATTGTTCTGAATGTGGAGTTTTTTTCCATAATAGCATATAATAAAAAAAACGCTTTAGAGGAGATAAACTATGGTTTATTCGGCAGAAGTGGAACACATGTGTCCATTGGCAAAAGCTGCCTATCATGGTCCTGCCCCGATTCCTGAGGAAGGAAAATGGGTTCAGGTAAAAGAGATAAAAGATATTTCAGGCTTTACACATGGAATCGGCTGGTGTGCCCCTCAGCAGGGAGCCTGCAAGCTTACACTCAACGTGAAGGATGGCATTATCCAGGAAGCTCTGGTTGAGACTATCGGCTGCTCCGGCATGACCCACTCCGCCGCAATGGCCAGCGAGATCCTTATCGGCAAGACACTGCTTGAGGCCCTCAACACCGACCTGGTATGCGATGCGATCAACACTGCGATGAGGGAGCTTTTCCTCCAGATCGTATATGGCCGGTCCCAGTCTGCATTCTCAGAAGGTGGCCTGGTGGTAGGCGCATCCCTTGAGGACCTGGGCAAAGGACTCCGGAGCCAGGTGGGAACTATGTTCTCGACACTCAAGACAGGCCCTCGCTACCTCGAGATGGCAGAAGGCTATGTGGAGAAAGTTGCTGTGGACAAGGATGGCGCGATCATCGGCTACAAGTTCATAAACTTCGGCAAGATGATGGACTTCATCAAGAAGGGCGACGACCCCAATACAGCTATGGACAAGGCACGGGGACAGTATGGACGGACCACACCTGAGCAGGGTGCTGTTAAGCTGATAGACCCACGGAAGGAGTGAGATATGGCACTGTTTGAAAGCTATGAACGCCGCGAGGCTCAGATCCTCAAGGCTATCGGGAAATACGGCATCTCCTCCATCGAGGAATGCAAGAAGATCTGCGAAGAGAAAGGTCTTGATGTTCCAAAGATTGTAGAGGGAATCCAGCCTATCTGCTTCGAGAACGCAAAGTGGGCCTACACTGTGGGCGCAGCAATTGCTATAAAGAAAGGCGATAAAACTGCATACGATGTTGCAAAATCATTGGGCGAAGGATTACAGTCATTCTGTATTCCAGGCTCTGTAGCAGACGACCGCAAGGTTGGCCTTGGACATGGAAACCTGGCTGCTATGCTCCTGTCGGACGAGACCAAGTGCTTCGCATTCCTGGCAGGCCACGAATCCTTTGCAGCCGCAGAGGGAGCTATCGGAATTGCAAAGAGCGCGAACCGGGCACGGAAGACTCCGCTCCGCGTAATCCTGAATGGCCTTGGAAAGGATGCGGCACAGATCATAAGCAGAATCAATGGCTTCACCTATGTGCAGACAAAGTTCGACTACTACACAGGAAAGCTTGAAGTTGTCAAAGAGATTCCATACTCAGACGGCGACCGTGCAAAAGTTAAATGCTACGGTGTAGATGATGTGCGGGAAGGGGTCGCTGTAATGCATAAAGAGGGTGTCGATATCTCAATCACAGGAAACTCCACCAACCCTACACGGTTCCAGCATCCGGTGGCAGGCACCTATAAGAAGGAGTGCGTCGAGCAGGGAAAGAAATATTTCTCTGTTGCATCGGGCGGCGGCACAGGACGGACACTGCATCCTGACAACATGGCTGCAGGCCCGGCATCATACGGTATGACCGACACCATGGGAAGAATGCATTCCGACGCCCAGTTCGCAGGCTCAAGCTCTGTTCCTGCACATGTTGAGATGATGGGTCTTATCGGAATGGGAAACAACCCTATGGTAGGAGCTTCTGTCGCAGTTGCAGTTGCAGTCGCAGAGGCAATAAACAAGTAATATGAAAACCCGGTTGCAGCTGGTACATGAGGAGTACAATGCTCTGACAAAGGCTCTGATAGAGAAGAGCCTTTCAATCACCACCATGGAAAGCTGCACCGCCGGGCTTATCGCCTCCCTGATCACAGACACAGAGGGTTCCTCTGCCATTATCAGGGGGGCTTATATCACCTACTCCAACCAGGCGAAGATCAAGGCTGGAGTGCCACCTGAAATTATCGGAAAATATGGGGTCTACTCGCAGGAGACTGCCGATGCAATGGCAACTGCATGCCGCAAAGCATTCGGTGCAGATATCGGAATCGGAGTCACCGGCTCCATGGGCAACTTAGATCCTGCCAACAGCGATTCTGTTCCGGGAGAAGTATTCTTTGCCATCGATTTCAAAGGTGCTTTAACACATCAGCACACAAAAATAATGCCACAGGAAAGCCGTTTCGATTACAAGCTTGCTGTGGCACTTGAAGTAGTAAAAACACTTACCGGATTACTCTGATTTCCCTAAGAAGTTCATTGGCTCTTTTCTTTTGCTCTAATTATATATTTGTCATATAGAATTGTAAATTTAGAGTTACTGAATGGAGATTCATTTTCATTATCAAACTTAAATAATTTCCCAAGATTCAGAATCTTAGATTTACTATTATGGTTTATAAATACAAAGAAAATTTCATAATGATTAGGATCCTCCAATGCAACAGAAAGCTCGTTATTTGAAAGTTCAAATTCTATTTGATTACCTATAGTCGCTTTTACTTCAACCATCATTCTTTCATTGTCTTCATTTATATACGCCATATCATAGCCAAGAGAATCATCACCATGAAGTAATGACCCATATTTTACAGCATTCTCAGACAACCATTCAACTTTTGAATAATTTTTACTTAAAACGTTATATACAGCTATTTCACCTGCAAGCCCTATCTCCTCTTTTGCATCATTTATACTTCCTATCTTGCCCCCTGAAGCAAATATATGTCCCCTTTTGCCTCCTTGATGTTTTATTGAAACATCAACTTTTTCCGTCTGAACATTTGGAAAATAATCAGGTTGATCAGCAAGTTTTTTAGCATCGGAAACCATTTCCTTCAAAGACTTTTTTGGTTTTTCTTTAGTTGGATCTTTATCTTCATCTTCAGTTACTAATTTATCCAAGCAATCAAATAATAAATATAAATCAAGTCTTTCTGGAGTATATTTTTTTAACAGTTTTGAATAATCTTGATAATTCTTTTTCTTCTCTTCTTTAATATTATCTACTGAATCCCCTTTTATACTTCTCAATTCAGAGCAAGTAACACCGAATGCCTCTTCAAATTTTACTTCAATGCTTTCCTTGACAGAATTTTTAATATTTATCCTAAAAGAAGTATAATTATATTTATCTTTTTCGAACTGTTCGAAGTTCTTTTCTGTTTTATATTTATTAAAAATATAAATTAAATATTTTTCCTGCAATTCTGTTTTTAAGTTATTAAATTTTCTTTGATAGTATTCAGTTATATCTATTTTGTCTGAAGTTTGTCTATTATACTCGTCAACGTCTATATTAAGTATATTAAAAAGGTCAATCAAATATGGGATATTCTCAAGACTATTAATTTTATCATAATTAAATTTATTCTCCCAGTCATTTGCAATTCCTAAAGAATCAATAATATCAATTACAGTTGCATTATCTTGCAGATGATTTTTTTTAGCATTAGCTACAGAAATCCAGAATTCCTGTTTATTGTCAAAAACAACTTTTAGCTTTTCTTTCGCCTTTTCAATGAAATCTAATATTTCTTCTCCCCTTGTATTGATCAGAATGTTTTTTCTCCGCTCATGAGAAGAAGAAAATAAAGAACTGAAAAAAGTTAAATCACCACTAAGATTCAATACTGTTGATACAATCTCCGCAACAGCATCTGCAAAGTACGGATTATTTTCTATTTCAGTATACAAGTAGCAATTATCTGGAATTTTTATATAAGCTATACTGTTTTTTTCACCATCTGAACCATTTAAATATACCGTTTCATAATTACCTAATTGGACAGATCTCACATCATCGTCAATGGGGAAATTAACTTTTATTGAATTAGCCAAAATAATATTAAGGCGCTTAAGCTTTAAAGAATCTGTACCTGCTCCACTCGCGATTAATCTATAAGCTAATACATATACTTTAAATTCCTCAAAATTTGAAGCAAATTGTTTATTCACTTCAGGATTTATTATTTCGTCTGAGATAGTAGGATGTATATCTCCTAATAATTCAACACCGAATAAATCTTTGACTCTGCCTTGTCTATAATCATAAACAAGCATAGGAAGTTCCTTAAGTATTTTTTCACCATATAATTTATTTGGTGTATATTTAGCCTCTTTTACAGATACATATTTTTTTTCATCATTTATTGAGACAAGAACTTTTCCTTCGGAAATAAACTTATGATAATTTGGACCTCCCTCCATAAGAACTCTATTCGCAGTTCCTTTCATCTTATTATAAATGGACTTTCCATATTTGCACTCTTTATCCAATTCTGGAAGTTTTAGGAGCAATTCATATTTTACATCTGTTTTCAAGTCAGAAAATGATTCTGATATACCTATTTTCCCTAATAATCCATTCACTTCACTTATTGAGACTGATGGACAATATTTTTTTATATTTTCAATATCTATTTTAGGTGATTCAATAACGCCTTTTAATTTTATTTCTTCAAGGCAGCAATGACCAGCATCAAAGAAATTACCGTCAATTTGTATCCAATTTTTTGTTGTTAAAAAGAACCTTGCAAATGATGCCAACGAGTCTGAATATATATTTCTTTCAATTCGCTCCCTTTGGCCTTTATACTTCATAATTGACTGTTTATTAACCTCATATGGAGAGTCAATATATTCTTTAGCCGTTTTATCTGATAAGAACCAACAAATAATTTCATAAAAATCTACAGACTGAACTATCTCTTCAAAATGTTCAAAGAAAAAAACTTTTAAAGATAAAATATAATAGTGGAAAAAAATATTTTTACTATACTCTCCCAGATATTCTCTATTTAAAGAATAGAAATTGAAATTTGAATATCTTTCTTTTTCTTTGCTATCTTCGATAGAATATTCAACTATTCTAGGAAAATGAGCAACACCTATCCATTCATAAAACCCAATAACCATTTGCCTGTCAGAAGAACCAAATAAATCATAAAATAAGAAATGCTCTTTATCATAAGAAGATATTATTTTCTCCCCTATCTTATTCCCATATTCACTGCCAAAATATGCTTCATTAGCTAAAGAAATCTTATTTTCTCGACAAATAACTGGTATTTTAGTTGTTCCTAAATCACGCTCTCCTGTTTCTTCTGTTTCAGATTTTGGAGTGCAATAAAAATTGAAAAGCCACTTCAATACATCATATACATTATCTCTTGTCTTATTCTTATTGAGATCACTGATAATTTTTCCAATAAGTGTGTTAAATCGATAACGGACCAGTTTAAAATCTCTAAAAGTACTATCGATACTGGACTGTTCAATACCAGCCAAAAGAATCTGTCTCATTTCCTCATTCAAGAATTTCACTTTTAGCCATGGCCAATTTGGTGCAGTAAATCTATCGGTTGCTGATGGCTGGACATAGACATTATCATCGCTTGAAATAATATTTCCATCCAAGTCCTCAAGAAGGGTAATTCCTTTCCCACAAATATTAGGCGAATGAATAATCAGCTTAATCAATTTACATTTTTGTTCACAAGAATAACGGCTAGCAGCAATATCTGTATTTAACAGACTTCTAAATTGATCATTATCATAAAAATCCAATTTTGCTTCAGATATAATATATCTTTGAATAGTTATATCTTCACTTTTTTTCAACAATGTTGAGAAAGTCCCTGGATATAATATCTGGTCAAATCTAGTTTCAGAATAAAAAGGATCATCTTTCAATGAAATATAAGTATTCTTAATTGTTGGGAATACAGGAGAGATTTTTATCGCATCGTTTATCAACTCCTCAAAATTATATTGTCGTAAAGAAAAATCTATTGAGTTTGTCAACAGAAGTTTTAATGGTTCATATGTTGCTTGTTCTTCTTCAATATCCAGCTGAGATATTTTTACAGCTGTTTCAGCAAGTTTAGAAGCAAGTTTTTTTGTCAGCTCCTCATTATAATTATTATTTGACAATAACTCGTTTCTATTGGAAGTCAACTCAAAAGTAGCATGTATAAAAGCTGGAAAAGAAATCTCAACATTAGTTTTGAAATACGAATAAAGAACTTCTCCGGAAGTCTTTCTTTTTCGGTCATATCCAATACTTATTTCATAATACTTATCTTCAAATTCACCCTCTTCTGTAAAGAAATCATACTCATATACATCGTTTTCTTTTGTCCCACAATAATCAACAGTTAATATCTTCTTTGAATTACCAATATCATCTTTGATAAATTTTCTTTTTTCATCATCAATTTCCAACTCAATAGTTTTAATTTTCTTAAGGAATAGTAAAACTTCAGGTTTCAACTCATTTATCTGTTCTTTTACATTAGCTATTACAGTATCAAAACATGTAAACTCAATGACAGTGTCATAACCATCTAATTTTGAGGGGGCAGAATTTATCTTGGGACATACTAATACTGGGACTTTGCAATTATAGGTTTTCTTGTAGTCATGTTCATACTCTTCCCTGTTCTCAACCTGACTTAGAATAGAATTGTATGTCTCTTCTGCAATATTTTCAGAGAATTCAAGTGTAAGGCCTGCAGATGTAATTTTAATTTCATCAGTCCAGTTAAGAACAGAACGGAATCCTATTCCTTTATAACCAATTGTCTTTTCTGTAAGATGTTCTTTAGGACTATCACAAACATATAGAATAGAGATAAATCCCTTTGCACTGAATGGTTCTCCAGTATTATAAACAGTAAGCTTATTTCCAGATAAGACAATTTTTACAGCCCCATTGCCACTTTTTACTTGGTCTTCCGCATTCTGGAGCAATTCATAAATCTGCCGACCAGCATAATCTTTACTAAAGGACTCTGCCGTCCCATTATCTGAATTTAACCGATGAACAGAATCTATATATGCTTTTCTTATTTTTTCAACTTCTTTTTCGACTTTTTCTTTAATTGAATCCATTTACTCTGATTTTCCCAGGAAGTTCATTGGCTTTCCAGCTTTTTTCCTGTCATGATACTCTGCTGTAGCAGTGAAGAGGACATCGCCGCTTGAGTTGAGTGCTGTCTCCACGGAGTCTTGCACTACTCCGATGATAAAGCCTACACCAACCGCCTGCATAGCGACATCATTGCTGATACCGAAGAGGGAGCAGGCCAGCGGAATAAGAAGCAGAGATCCACCTGCCACACCGGATGCGCCGCATGCGCCCAAGGTTGCCAGAACGCTCAAGAGGATTGCGGTCGGGAAATCGACAGAAATTCCCATAGTGTTACAAACTGCCAATGTCATTACAGTTATGGTTACTGCAGCTCCATCCATGTTGATGGTGGCGCCAAGAGGAATGCTGACAGAGTAGAAATCTCTCTCCAGTCCAAGCCTCTCGCACAGCTGCATATTGATAGGGATATTTGCTGCGGAGCTCCGTGTGAAGAATGCTGTTATACCGCTCTCCTTAAGGCATTTGAACACCAGCGGATAAGGATTCCGGCGGAGTGCTACAGCCACAATGACAGGGTTCACAACCAGAGCCACAACTAACATACTGCCTACCAGCACAACCAGGAGCCAGCCATATTCTGTAAAGATATTCAGGCCGCTCTCTGCCACCGACTCGTATACCAGACCAAGGATACCGAATGGGGCAAACTGGATGACACAGCGGACTATAAGGGATGCGCATTCAGAAAGCTCGGCAATAACCCTAAGAGTAGTCTCTGATGCAGTCTTCTTGAGGCACAATCCTGTAACAACAGCCCAGAAAAGAACTCCCATGTAGTTTGCATTGGAGATGGAAGAAACAGGGTTTGTGACCATGTTGAATATAAGGTTCCTGAGCACCTCCCAGATTCCCTGGGGCGGGTTTGCTGTCGCAGATTTAGCGAAGGAGATAGTCACCGGGAAAAGGAAGCTTGCGCATACCGAAACAATAGCAGCGATAAGGGTGCTGGATAGATAGAGGATAATTACAGAGCGGAATCTTCTTCCAACATTGGAATGAGCCTTGGAAAGAGCGCTGCATACCAGGAGAAACACCAGCACCGGAGCAATTGCTTTAAGTGCTCCGACAAATACGCCGCCTAAAATTCCTATTGCCCTGACATTCGGAACTAAAAGTCCTAAAACTGCGCCAAGAACCAGGCCCACAAAAATTTTAAGGATAAGACTTGTGCTGCACCACTTTTCGATGATTTTCCTCATTTTATATTCCTGCTGTCTATGTAATCAACTCCATTCTTAAGAAGCGCAAGGCCAGCCGCCTCCTTGATCTCCTGCCGTCTCCACATAGGGTGGTTCTCCGGTGTAAGGAATGCCTCAGGATGCGGCATAAGTCCCAGGATGCGCCCTGTGGTGTCGGTGATTCCGGCGATATCGCACTCGGAGCCGTTGGGGTTCCTGTCGTTGTAGATAACTGTGTCCAAGTGAAGAGCTTTTATTCTGTCCAGAGTCGCCTTGTCCTTGGTTATGAACCTTCCCTCGCCGTGGCGGATAGGGATATCCATCTCCTTTAGCCCCTTGGTCCATACGCATGGGGAATCGGGATTGAAGCGGACATTGAGCCAGCTGTTCTCGAACACACCTGTGTTGTTGTGGATAAGGGATACCTCCTGAGTCCAGTTACCGTCGAAGTTAGGGAGCACACCCATCTTAACAAGCACCTGGAAGCCGTTGCAGATACCTATGATCAGCTTGCCCTTGGCTATGAACTTGTCGAGAACTCCCTTCAGGTTCTGCTTGAAAAGATGTGCCATCACAAGGCCTGATCCAAGGTGGTCGCCGAAGGAGAATCCGCCCGGAAAACCAAGGATCTGATAATCATCCAGAATCTCGGGCTTCTCGATCATATCGTTTATGTGTATTCTGTCTGCCTGCTTGGCACCGGCCCTGAGGAATGCCTCCTTGAGCTCGTTGTCAGCATTGATGCCGTATCCTGTAAGTATTGCAACCTTTGCCATTATATTTCCCTCTTCCATGCGCTTACGATTTCTGAGCATGTAATTGATAAAATTGTTTTCCCATCCTTCTTTAATGCCACTGCGTCGGAGCAGTTTGTCTGGCCTACTTTCTTGAGCGGAGCACCTGCCATAAGCTTCTCAAACTCAGCTGCATTCTCTTTCTTCACCGATATCACAAAGCGGGATGGGGATTCTGCAAACAGAGTTCTGATATCGTCCAGTCCTGCATCACCAGGAATGCCGGAAAGATCCACATCGCAGCCACACATGCCGCCCATTGCGCTCTCGGCCAGAGCTACTGCAAGGCCGCCGTCAGACATATCGTGGCAGGAGGCCACCAGACCCTGCTCTATTGCGCTGGCAAGCTGGCAGTACATCTTGAATGCACCTTTGGTATCGACGCTCGGGGAAGCGCCAAGGCTATGCCCTTTGATCTTCTCGTAGGTGGAGCCGCCCATTGCGCCTGTGGTCTTGCCCAGGATGTAGATATAATCGCAGCACCCCTTGAAGTCTGATGTCATAGCCTTCTCTGTATCCTTGATCATACCCATTAGCGAGATAAGGAGTGTAGGCCGTACCGACACCTTCTTGCCGTTCATGCTGGCATCGTTTTTCATGGAGTCCTTGCCAGAGATAAGAGGCAGGCCGTAGTCCAGGCAGATGCGGTTCACGCCTTTGCATGTCCGCACCAGCTGTGCCAGCTTATATTCGCCGTCCGGGGTCTTGGCAGATTTTACCGGGTCTGGCCAGCAGAAGTTGTCGAGAACCGATGCAGACTCAGGGTCGCCGCCCAATGCTATGTGGGAACGGAAAGCCTCGTCCACGGCGCACTGTGCCATGTTGTATGTATCCCAGTCGCCTACCCGCGGGCAGATACCGTGGGTCACTGTAACACCCTTGCTGCTTCCGTATACAGGCTTGAGCACTGCGCCGTCGGATGGGGCATCGGAGTTTACGCCCACAAAGGGCTTGACTACAGAGACAGCACCTACCTCGTGGTCGTACTGCCGCACCAGTGTCTCACGCGATGACACATTAGGGTCGCCGAGTATTTTTATAAGGAGTTCCTTCGGATCTTCTTTCTCTATTTTCACCTCTGGGGCGGCAGGGCGTTTCCATACTGCATTAAGGTGCATTGCAGGAAGCCCTTTGTGGAGGAATTCCATGGAGAGGTAGCCAGCCAGGCGGCCTCTGCCCAGGATGCTTATGTAGCCTGAATCGTTGAACTCGCCCACCACTGTTGCTTCTACATCCCGCTTTGCAGCCAGGTCCAGGAAGGCCTTGATATTCTTCTCCTCCACCGCAAGGCTCATCCTCTCCTGGGACTCTGACACCAGAATCTCCCATGGAGCCAAGCCCTGGTATTTAAGAGGACATTTGTCAAGATCTATCACAACGCCGTTGGAATACTCTGCCATCTCGCCCAGAGAGGATGAGAGGCCGCCGGCGCCGTTGTCAGTTATTCCCTGATAGAGTCCCATGTCCCGGGCCTCCATGAGGAAGTCGCTCATTTTTTTCTGTGTAATCGGGTCGCCAATCTGCACTGCAGAGACTGGAGAAGCCTCATCCAGCACCAAAGAGGAGAAGGTGGCACCGTGGATGCCGTCCTTTCCGATCCGGCCGCCGATCATCACAGACTTGTCGCCCGGGTTGATATGTTTGATCCATGTTCCCTCGCCTGCCATGGAGGCCGGCATTATACCGCCTGTACCGCAGAATACCAGAGGCTTTCCTGTGTATGAATCGTCGAAGAGGAAACCACCTGCAACAGTAGGAATACCAGACTGGTTACCACCGTCGATAATGCCGTGGTGCACACCGCTCATAACTGCTTTTGGATGGAGAAGTCCCGATGGGATATTCTCATCCGGAGTGTCTGGATTGCCGAAGCAGAGGAAGTCGGTATTGAAGAATGGACGCGCTCCTTTTCCTGTTCCTATGATATCGCGGTTAACACCTACAATACCGGTGATTGCGCCGCCGTATGGATCCAGAGCAGATGGAGAGTTGTGGGTCTCCACCTTGAAGCATACCAGGTTGTCCTTGTCAAACTCCACAACACCTGAGTTGTCGCTGAATACAGAGCGGAGGAAAGGCTTCTTATCCCACAGATCCTTGGTTGTCTTTTTTATGTATGATGCATAGAGCGATTTGATATGCTCTTTAGTACCAGCCTCGGTATCCTCGTAGTCGATGTCGGCGCTGAAAATCTTGTGCTTGCAGTGCTCAGACCATGTCTGCCCTATCATCTCAAGCTCCACATCGGTGGCGTTGCCCATACCTGCCTTCTTTCGGGCTGCAACTGTATCAGGGGCAGTAAAATATTTCTGGAGCGATTTCATCTCGGTAAGATTGAGGGCAAGAAGCCTCTCCTCAGAAAGCTTCTCCAGAGCTGCATCATCCATGGAGGCAAGATCAAAGTCCTTTATAGTCACCTCGCTGGAAGCCACTTTGTAAGGATAGAATGCAGGGAGCTTCTTAGTTCCCCACTCCTCTTTCTTTATGAACTCTGCCTGCTGCACCAAAGGGTTGTAGAAGGAGGCCTGCATAGAAGCGATCTGAGAATCGGAAAGATCGGGAGATGCGATCAGATACTGCACTGCAGTCTGGATCATCTCGTCGGCACCAAGCTTCCTGCCCAGCGCAGTCTCCACCGATTTTTTTGCAGTTATAGCTGTAGGGTTTGTAACGCCGGGACGGTAGGTAACCTCTACAATATACTTCCAGTCGGGCAAAAGGCTGCCTTCTGCCACAGGGGCGTCCACTGCGGTGCGCTGGGCCACGGAATCGGAAAAAAGGAAAGCGGCCAGCTCGGGGGTAAGCCCATTGATATCCTTGGTAAGATAAACATCAGCCATAGCCACGTTCTGGATACGGCTGTCGATATTCTGCCTCAAAGAGGCAAGCACCTTGCGGGCCCTGCCATCTATGCTGTTGTCTCTGTAATAAACTTCTGTCCTCATGTGAACTCCAATGTATGTGTAGAAACAGTATAACAGAAAGCAAGACAAAAAAAAAGACCTCCCTTGCGGGAGGTCTCGAAAATACTTGAACTAAATCAAGCAGCTTCCTTTGGTTTTGCAGGTGGAACATAGTTCTTTGGATTCTTCTTATAAATCCACTGCATAGCAACTACGAAACCAACACCGCAGAATCCGATGAAGTCTGTCCAGAATGTAGGAACGATCATGAAGATAGCGAATGCACAGATCATGAAGCGCTCGATAAGGAACATCTTTCTTCTGATGAATCCGGCCATACCGATAGCGAAGCTACAGGAACCGAATGCAGCAGTGATTACGCCCCAGATAACAGCAGGTGTGAATGCCTCGGTACCAAGCAGCAGTGATGTGTTGAATACAAAGATGTAAGGTACGATGTATGCAACGGCTGCAAGTCGAACCGCATTGAATGCTGTCGGCCAGAACGGAGCACCAGCGATAGCTGCTGCTGTGTAGGATGTGATAGCAACTGGAGGTGTAAGCTCTGACATAATACCGAAGTAGAAGCAGAACAGGTGTGCTGCCAGTGGCATAACTCCTACAGAGATCATTGTAGGAACTGTCATGATGGTCATAAGGATGTAGTTTGCAACTGTAGGAACACCCATACCGAGAACCAGACACATAAGCATTGTGATGATAAGTGTCAGGATAAGGTTACTGTGTGAAAGCTCAGTAAGAACCTTGGTGATGTGAGGTGTAAGACCTGTAAGAGTTGCAGTACCTTCTACGAATCCTGCGATAGCTGATGGAACAGCTACTACACACAGTGTCATACCTGCCTGCTCAAAGATACCCTTGAACTTTTTCAGGTTGAGTCTTGTGTCTTTTCTGAAGAAGGAGAGACATACAGCAACGATGAATGAGTAGAAACATGCAGCCATTGCGGTATAACCCTTAACCAGCATGTAAACCAGCATAACTACTGGAAGAATCAGATAACCCTTAGTAAGGATATCGTGTTTCCAGGTCGGGTCGATCTCAGACTTCTTAAGTCCCCAAGCTCCGATCTTATGTGCCTCGAAGTGAATCATTGTGAATACAGATACATAATAGAGAAGAGCTGGGATAGCAGCTGCTGTGATGATGGAGATATAGCTGATTCCAAGGAACTCTGCCATGATGAATGCTACAGCACCCATTACAGGAGGAGTTACCTGACCACCCATGGAAGCGGAAGCCTCAGTAGCTCCAGCCAGGGCTGCAGGAATACCAGTTCTCTTCATCAGAGGAATGGTGATAACACCAGTTGTTGCAACGTTGGATGTTGAAGATCCGGAGATCATAGCGAACATAGAAGATGCAACTACGGCCATCTTTGCAGGTCCACCTACGAAGTGACCAACGAGACCCTTTGCAACTTTAAGCAGAAGCTCTGCAAGACCAGTTGCGTGAAGAGCTGCACCGAGGAGCAGGAACAAGGAAATGTAACTTGAAGATACTCCGATAGGTGTTCCCCACAGCGCTGCGTCTGTAAGAACAAAGTGTCTTGTAATCATAGCAAAGCTGAATCCTGGATGGTTCCAGATTCCACCGCAGAGGAAACCAAAGCGGCAGTACATAAGCATGAAGATACCGATCCACATAAGGACTTTACCGATAGAACGTCTTGTTGCCTCGATAGTTCCGATCAACAGGTAGAGAGCCATGATCTGGTCGATTTTATAAACGATACCAGCTCTCTGGAGAATCTTATCAGTATTTATAGCCATGTAGATACAACCGCATGTTGATGCGATAAGGAACAGCCAGTCGTACCACATTGGACCGTCTTCGACAGCCTTGTTAGCTTTCATTCTTAATTTAAGGGTGATCATTCTGCTGAGTATTGCACATACAATGCAGATAACACCAACTGCAAGTACAACTCCAGTCATGTTGACACGAGCTTTTCTAGCGTAGTCAACGATAGGAATGTTGATTGTACCCATTATCATAATCCACAGGAAGAAGTGCGGCAGCCATGGCTCCACCTTTGGTCCTGCGTTCTTGTTGGAAGAATATCTCATCATACAGATCCAGAGAGCGAATGCCAAGTGAATAGCTCTCTGTCTGATGGCGGTAAACATTCCAAATCCACCTGTATAGAAGTGGAACAGAGCGAAACATACTGCGACAACAGAAATTAATACAAGAATACCTTTTTTGTTATCGCGGTATCCGGATAATTTCTTATCCATCTCCTCTGCTTTTTTGGCCATTTCTGCAGCTTCTTTTCTGGCTGATTCATCCATTCCTTTAAGCTGGTCAGCAACGTCCTTCAAATATTCGTTATCTTTGTCCCCCATTCAAACTCTCCTAGTTAGTCTTATTTTTGTAGAACATGATGTAACATTTTAAACATAAAGAAGTGCATCTGATTGCTCAGATGCACTCCCTGTGTTCAACTAAGTTATTAAACTTATTTAACCATACCTTTCTCTTTGTAGAATTTCTCAGCACCAGCGTGCAGAGGAATTGCTCCTCTTCCATCGAGAGCGATGTCAAGAGTGATGTAAGGTGTGAATGAGTGTACAGACTGGATAGCCTTGAGGCCAGGTCCGTAAAGTGTTGATACCATGTCGTAAATAACTTTCTCTGGAGCGTTAACGCCGTCAGCGATAAGACATGTACCTGTTGTTACAGTCTCAACTGCCTCTTCCTGTCCATTGTAGGAGTTAGCAGGAATTGTCCACTTTCCAACCCATGCATATTTAGCCATCAGCTTGTCTCTCTCAGCGCCGCCGATTGCAAGAATTCTTACAGGAATCTGAGCGGAAGACTCAAGGATTGCACCTGCTGGAACTGCTGTCTCGTGTCCGATACCATCAAGAAGTCTGTCCTGGTATGCCATAACTCTTTCGTTGTGGGAAAGTGGCTTCCATACGATGTCTTTGTAGTTGGTGTCGAATGCGCCTTCGAAGATCTCCTGCCATGCAACTTCGTCTCCAGATCCTGGGGATCCTGGGCAGAAGCTAGCTTTTGCTGCGCAGAATTCTTTGAATGTTGTGAACTTTGATGCCTTCTGTACCTGTGCCTGGAATACCAGTGGGTAAAGGTTTGCACAGAATGTCAGGTTGTCATACTTCTGGCCTTCGAACAGTTTCTCGCCATTGAAAGCGTAGAATGTTACGTTAGTCTCAGAAAGACCAATCTGCATCTGGTTCTGCATCATAAGTCTCAGGTTCTCTGTTCCACCGCCAGTAGCCTGTGCTGTGATGATGGAGTCAGTGTGTGTCATAACCTGACCTGCAATAGCTGATCCTGTAGGATACCAGGATCCACCTAAGCTTGATGTTCCCATGATAGCTTTGTTTCCGGAAGCTGCATTTCCTTCAGCTGTTCCGTTAGCAAATGCCATGGAAGCGCAGAGAATCAAGCAAAGAGCGAGTACGATACTTCTTTTCATTTTTCTCTCCTAAAATTTAATTCACCAAAAAACTTTGGTGACAGAAAACTAATTCTGTATTTTTGATATTATCATGGTTGAATAAATTGTCAAGAACAAAATTTTCTTTTTAGACAATATTAACAAAATTAGTTTATTAATTTTCTCTAAAATCTCTAAAACTCCCATATTTTTACAATTTTTTAACATTTCTCTTGCGAAAAACTCCTAAAGAGATATTTATTAATGGGACTTAATAGAAGAAACAGCTTTTCAAGGCTGAAGTGTTTTTCTGCATTTTTACATTTTTTTAACAATTATTCTCGCATCAAATATCTCCAAAATCGCTAATATATAAAGCCAAAAATTCATATATAATTAAAAAAAAATGAAAATATTTCATAAATATAACCTTTTTCAGATTGACGCTTTTCTTTAAATTGATAAAATGGAAGTAAAGTTATCCATTTTCGGATTTTGAAAACTCATAAAAGGAGAAATATTATGAAATTAAAAGATGTCCAGATCAAGAAGACAATCAAAAAGACTATCCTTCTGAACCCAGGTCCTTCAACAACAACTAAGACAGTTAAGGCATCTCTTATTCAGGACGATATCTGCCACAGAGAAGGTTCTTTCGCAGCAATCACAAGAAAAGTTGCCGATGACCTTGTTAAGATCGTACACGGAAAGAAAGGCGACTACGTTGCAACACTGTTTGCCGGTTCCGGCTCAATCTGTATCGACGTTGCAGTTGGATCTCTCATCCCAGACGGAAAGAAGATCATGATCGTAAACAACGGTTTCTACAACGACAGAGCTATGCAGGCTGCACAGTACTACAGAATTCCAGTTGTAAACTGCGCATTCGACATCCTCACACTTCCAGACCTCAAGGTTGTTGAAGAGACACTTGCAAAGAACAAAGATGACGTAGCAGCTGTTTACATGGCACATCAGGAGACAGGAACAGGTCTCTGCAACCCGATCAGAGAGGTTGGTGCAATTGCTCATAAGTATGGCAAGATCTTCATCTCCGACACCACATCAACACTGGGAATCATCCCAATCGATGTATACAAGGACAACATCGACTTCTGCATGGCATCCAGCCAGAAAGGTATCAACGCATTCACAGGATGCTCATTCCTCATCGGAAAAGTATCTGAGATCGAGAAGCTGAAGGACTACAAGCCAAGAAGCTACTACTGCAACCTGTGGAGACAGTACAGCTACTTCAAGGAGCACGGCGAGATGAACTTCACACCTCCTGTACAGATCATCTACTCAATGCAGCAGGCTCTTAAGGAGCACTT
>JAGCGL010000042.1 GCA_017649605.1 Spirochaetia bacterium | reverse complement strand
AGAGGATCCTGAACAGGGGAGAGCATAGGATACTTTTCCGGCACTGTCTTTATATCCATAGCTATAAAGTCTGGCCCAAGGCCAAGGATGCGGTCCGGGAATGTGCCGTTTGTATCTATCTTGACCAGGTATCCTAAACCCTTGATTGCTTTGACCAGCTCGCCCAGGTCGTCGTGCACAAGGGGCTCGCCGCCGGATATGCAGACACCCTGCAGAAGGCCTTGCCTCTTCTTAAGATATGCAAGTATCCCGTCTATATCCACAAGGTCATCGGCAGTGTTCATAACCAGCTCCGGGTTATGGCAGTAAGGGCAGCGTAAATCACATCCCGGCAGGAACAGTGCTGCTGCAACCTTGCCGGGATAGTTTATAAGAGTTGTCTTTATGAAGCCTGCGCTTTTGATCACGTCAGACAGCCTGAGCTACAGGAGCCTCCAGTTTAGCCTTGATCTCCTTCACGCTGTAGGCTCTGTAAAGCTCTTTTCCATCAGCGCCAAAGAAGATTACAGTAGGAACTGCGAATACATTGTATTCCCGTGCCTTCTCCAGGCCTTCTGCAGTGTCCACCACATATCCGGCGTGCTTGATCTCAAGTTTCTCCACATACTCCTTCACTGCCGGGCAGTTAGGGCATGTCTTCTTTGTGAAGTAGATGAAGGATGCAGGAGCACCGGCTGCGGCAGGAGCAGGAGAAGCAGTCTCTGTCTCTTTCTTTGCTGTCTCTGCGAAATCTGGCTCAAAGCATACTCTCTGCTTGAACTCGGACTTCTTTCCCTTGTTCCAGTTCTTCACAGCTCTGTAGTATCCTACGATTCTTGTATATACTTCGGTCTCTCTTCCTTTTACGTTTGTCAGTTCTTCCTTGCATTCTGCAATCTCTCTGTCGATTGCTTCTACAGTTCTTCCTTTTGCCATTTTATATATCTCCTCTAAAATTATGCATTAACAGCCTGAAGTTCGGCCTTCTCTTTTTCCAATGCTGCAATCCTGCTCTTCAGCATATCCTCCTGCTCCTTCTTGCACTTGTCGCAGGTGAAGTGCTCGCCCTGCAGGTAGCCGTGAACCGGACATACCGAGAATGTCGGGGTGATTGTGAAGTATGGCAGCTTATAGTTGTACGCAATGGATTTAACCAGGTTCTTGCAGCTGTTCCAGTCGTCTATTGCCTCGCCGATGAAGCCGTGGAATACAGTACCGCCGGTGTAGAGCACCTGCAGTGCATCCTGATGGTCCAGCGCCTCGAAAATATCGGTTGTATAGTTTACAGGCAGCTGTGTGGAGTTGGTGTAGTACGGATCATCCTCGCCAGATGTGATGATGTCCGGATAGGTCTCCTTGTCGTGCTTTGCAAGCCGGTAGCTTGTGCTCTCTGCCGGTGTTGCCTCAAGGTTGAACAGATCTCCTGTCTTCTCCTGATACTCAGACAGCTTGTTCCGCATGAAGTTCAGGATCTCCACAGCAAACTCCTTGCCTTCTTTTGTTGTTATATCCTTGCCCATGAAGTT
>JAGCGL010000041.1 GCA_017649605.1 Spirochaetia bacterium | reverse complement strand
CCTTACAGAAGAGCTTGCAAAGAAGAAAGAGGAGTTCTACAACACTGTACACGAAGGTGACACAGTAGAGGGAACAGTAAAGACTATCGCCACATTCGGTGCATTCATCGACTTAGGCGGATTCGACGGACTTCTCCACATCAACGACATGAGCTGGGGCCATGTGACCAAGCCAAAGGAATATGTCAAGAAGGGACAGAAGATCAAACTCAAGGTGATCAACCTGGACAAGGAGAACAACAAGATCAACCTGTCACTCAAGCACTTTACAGCAAATCCATGGGACACATTCGAAGAGCGCTACCATGTCAACGACATTGTAACAGGAAAGATTACCAAGCTTACCGAGTTCGGTGCATTCATCGAGTTGGAAGAGGGAATCGAGGGAATGGCACATGTTTCCGAGTTCTCTTGGGTCAAGAAGGTAAACAATCCTAAGGATATGTTCAAAGTAGGTGATGAGGTTAAGTGCATGATCCTGGGCTACAACCTGAGTGAGGGAAAGATCTCCCTTGGAATCAAGCAGGTTCAGGACAACCCATGGGACACTATCGACGAGAAGTATCCTGTTGGAACAGAACTTGAGAGACCTATTGTAAAGATCACTGCAACAGGTGCATTCATCCAGCTGGAGGAGGGTATTGACGGATTCCTCCATGGAGACGACATCTCCTGGACAAAGAAGATCAAGAACCTCAACACCATGTTCAAGGTTGGCGATACAGTTAAAGTTAAGATTGTGAACTGCGACAAGGTTCAGCACAGAATCAGACTTGGAATCAAGCAGCTTACCGAAAACCCATGGTCTGTGCTTGCCAAGACATATCAGCGGGGCAGCATAATCGAGGGCGAAATCTCCTCTAAGACAGAGTTCGGCCTGTTCGTGAAAGTTCAGGATGGAATCGAAGGTCTTATCAACAAGAGCAACCTCCAGGAGGAGTTTGTGGAGAATGTTGACAAGGAGCTCGAGAAGTTCAATGTTGGCGACAAGGTCAAGGCTATGGTTATCGAGATCAATCCTAAGAAGCAGAAACTGGGTCTTTCCATCAAGGAGTACAAGAAGTCTCTGCAGAGAGAGGAGATCTCCAAGTATATGAGCGAGAACGAAGAACCTAAGGCTACCTTGGGAGATTTCTTTAAACACTGATCTTAGGAGTCAATTATGGAGCAGGAAGAAAAAGTAACCGCACATCAGAAAATACGGAAATTCATAACAAAGTATGCAAAGCCTGCAGGAATTTTCTTCATGGGTGTGCTTGTGCTTTTTGTCATTGTCCAGATATTCAACTATGCCAATGCAAGAAAGATCGAGAAGGCAACAATGGCTATCGAGGATATCCAGAACCGGTATGCGGAGGCTTCTGAGGCTGATACCAGCGAGAATCCTTCCATCGATGCATACAAGAGCTATATAACAGAGCTTGACGGCGTTATTGCAAAATATCCAAAGGAATATGCAGGGCGCCGTGCTCTGATTATCAAGGGCGACATCTATTTCCGGTTCAAGGATTATGATAATGCGGCAGAGGCTTATAAGAAGTTTGCGGCCGATTATCCTAAGTCCTACGATGCACCGATTGCCATCTTCAACACAGGTGTCTGCTATGAGAGCACAGGCAAGACAAAAGAGGCAGAGGCTGAGTATCTCAAGATTTATAACAATTACAAGGGCAGCTATGCCCTTATGCCAAAGCTGATCTTCTCATTGGGAAGACTTGCAGAAGCTGACAAGCGCTATGCAGAAGCAGAAAAATACTATAATCAGATTTCTGAAGAGTATTCCGGAAGCAACTATTCCCTTTATGCACAGGACAGAATTATCCTGATGCACGCACAGGGGCAGCTCTGAGGCAACGGCAGCAGTGAGCAGGGGAGTCAATACAGTTTTTTACATCTGTATCATCTTTATGGTGATGCTCCTATGCTCCTGCGGCCTTTATTCTTATCCCTACATTTATGAGCCATCGCTCCAGGGCGGTACTGCCACATCTGGACGCACAAATGTAACCATAATACACAACGGAGACAACGATCCCAACGTATTCAGGGGATATGAGCTCTATTACAAATTCTATAACTATTCGACTGCAGAAGCTGACCATTCAAGGGACGATAAATCTATTTTCAGCATAAGCAATCCCGATTATTCAGCACTGGTTGCGGCCGGCTACAAGCGGTGCCGCACCGAAAAGCTCTATAAGAAGGATACGCCATATCCTATGATTCCCGTTCCTGTGGGCAGCCGGGATGATGATTTCTCCCTTTACCTGGACTTCCTGCCTGTGGCAGAATACCCATATTATCAGGCTGAAATGTTCTTATCTTACCTTGATACATTTGCGCCTATCTACAGATCTATCCAGGACCAGCACCCCGATACCGGCGAGGTGAAAGAAGCAACAGGAAACTCCGATGACCCGATCTCAAATCCGATCTACAAGGACTTTAACATCGATGATATTGAATCTGGCGATTCAGATATAAGCGGCCTTTCTTTTCCATCCAATCCGGTCGCTTTATCATTCTATATAATAGGATACGGTGTGCACGAGAACCACAACCTGTACAGCAAGCCGGTGTGGCTTGGAGTTGTCCGCTGCTGGAAATAAAGGAGAAAAGCTATGTTAGATTACTATCTTGTCAATACAGCTCTTGTTTACCTGATAATAGGCTTTGGATGCACACTGGTTCTTTATTTCAGCTATAAGAGAGATTTTGTGGGGAATTTCTGGCTTGTACTGGTCTTGGGAATAATAGGATCGTTCCTGGGAGCAGTTATAGAATATTTCTTCGGCGACATTATAATGGCGCTTACAAAAGTATCTGGACATATCAATATTTTCCCGGCCTTGATCACAGCCTGCATAGTAATCTCAATCTACCATAAGGTGAGCAGCCGCCGGGACAGGTGAGCCCTTTTTCTATATTTCCTTTGCTTCCTATAATAGATATTCTGTCTACTTTTACTAATTGCAAAAAATAAGGGGAATGGAAACCCATCCCCCTCTGACTGATCAGCTGGCATAAGCCTGAAGCTCCTGTGTCATAGGCATTGCCTTAAGCCGCATGATCGCACGCTTTTCAATCTGGCGGATCCTCTCCTTTGTAAGATGGAACAGATCGCCGATCTCCTTAAGGGACTTTGGCTTTTCTCCGCCAAGCCCGTAGCGCTGCTTAAGAATCGCAGCCTCTTTTTCAGGCAGCTTTTCCAGAAGCTTTGCAATCTCGGTCCGCATTGAGTCGTTCACAACTGCATCCTCAGGCTGCTCAGTGGTCTTATCCTCGATAAAATCGCCTAAGAGCGAAGAATCGCGGGTTCCCTGCTTAACAGGCGCATCAAGGGATACATATTCCCTGGAGATGCTCAGAAGGTCTGCCACATCATCCCTGTCCATCTTAAGATGCTCTGCAATCTCATCTGCATTCGGTTCACGTCCCAAGGATTCGTACATTACTTTTCTGGCCTTCTCAATCTGTACCAGCTCGCCGAAACGGTTAAGAGGAAGCCTGATCATCTTGGACTTCTCGCCGATAGCCTTAAGGATTGCCTGGCGGATCCACCATACTGCGTATGAGATGAAATGGAAGCCCCTGGATACATCATACTTCTCGATAGCATTGATAAGGCCGATGTTGCCCTCGTTGATAAGGTCTTCAAGCGGGAGCCCCTTGTTCTTGAACTTGGCGGCTACATTAACAACAAACCTTAAGTTGGACTTTATCAATATCTCTCTGGCATTCTTGTCGCCCTGGGCAGCAAGTGCAGCATACTTTTCTTCATCTTCACGGGAAAGAAGCGGAATCCGGTTGATTTCTTTAAGATACATCTTAATAACATTCTCATCATTGTCAAATTTATCAGCTTTCATTGTGCTCCTCCTATAGTTTTTTCTATAGATAGAACAGCAAGTATCGTGCCAATGTTACATTTTTATCGTTATTTTTGTATTATTCTATATAATATAAGGAAATAATTCACATCATCTGCCTCTCCCCTGCCCTCTGAAAATCTTCAATTGTATCAAATTGACACAAGGCCTGATTTTCTTCAATTTAATGTATCTTTTTGACCCTATTACATACTTTTATATTGACCAGCGCCCCATGGATTTCGTATATTTTAGAAAAACATTGTTATCATTCAGGAGGATTAAAGATATGAAAGTTATCCCATTGGAAGACAGAGTTCTTATCAAGACTGCAGAGCTTGAGGAGAAGACAAAAAGCGGACTGTTTATCCCTCAGACAGCGCAGGAAAAGACACAGGTAGGCGTTGTTACCGCTATTGGAAGCGATAAAGAAGCTATCAAGGTTAAAGTCGGCCAGAAGATTATGTACGACAAATATGCCGGCACAGCAATCAAGGTTGATGGCGCAGAATACCTGATACTCAAGGCAAAGGATATTCTGGCAGTTATCGAAGACTGACTGTCATAAGATCTCTTCTATAAAAGGCAGCCCCTGAAAAGGCTGCTTTTTTTATTTCTTCTCAGGCAGCTGGGCCAGGATGACAGCTGCAAACATAAGGAGACAGCCTGTAAGTTCCTTAAGGCTGAAATGCTCCTTTAGAATAACCCATCCGGAAAGGGCCGCAAAGACAGACTCAAAGCTCATCAGAAGGGATGCCACTGCCGGCGGCACATGCTTCTGCCCTATTATCTGGAATGTATATGCAAGGCCGCAGGAGAAGATTCCAGCGTAGAGTATGGGAAGCATACAGGCCATGATATCCTTTATATGCGGTGTCTCGAAGATGAACATAAAAACCATTCCCACAGCACCCGAGATAAGGAACTGGAGGCATGAGAGCTTGACACCGTCGGTACGGGTTGCAAAATAGCCTACAGCCAGGATGTGGAAAGCAAAGGTAAGGGCGCAGAGGAGGATATAGAGGTCTCCCCTCTCCAGAGCAAACCGCTCCCCTATGCAAAGAAGGTAAAGACCGCAGACTGCAAGTACAACTGCAGCCCAGAGAGCCTTGCCTATTCTCTGCCCAATAAAAAGGCCAAGACATGGCACCAGCACTATGTATAATGATGTGATGAACCCAGCCTTCCCCGCTGATGTGTACTGGATCCCCACCTGCTGCAGGTTGGTGGCAAGGCACAGCAGAAGGCCGCACACAACGCCTCCTGAAAGGAGAACTTTCCGTTCAGAGCCTGCCGGTGGAAACATAGGCTTGCTGCGGCAGAAAACCGGTATGAACGGTATAAGGAACAGACCTCCGATAAAGGTCCTGATTGAGTTGAATGTGAAAGGTCCCACATAGGACATGCCTATACGCTGCGAGACAAAGGCACACCCCCATATAAAGGCTGTAAGAAGAAGCAGAAGGCTGCCTGCCAGTTTTTTATTTTTCATATAAGACAGATTATAAAAAATATCCTTGTCTGTAAATATTTTTTTTGTTATATTGTATTTAAACCCAGGGGGTGAAAATGGTCTCGACTGGGGAATTTTGATGCATGGATTGCAAGTAGAGCGTCATCTCTTAAACCTGGCAAAAACTTTATCTGCTAACACAGATTACGCTTTGGCTGCCTGAGGGCGGTCACGAACCTTCGGAATGCGGCTCCTAAGTCCGAGCAGGTTTGTCACAAACTGGGGCTTGCTGGAATAAGCTCCTGCGGTATTCCAGGACTCTAGCAGGATCAGGGGAAAGCCGGGTCTGTTTTGGAAGCTTGCTTTTCCTGAATGCAATCCAAGACTAAGCTTGTAGACGTTCATGGGTCAATCTTCAGGACGCGGGTTCGACACCCGCCACCTCCATTCTTCTTCAAACATAAGGAGGCACACTATGTTTGATTATTCAAATACTGCACAGGCGGTAAAAGAGCGCACACTTATCAAGAACGTATATATGTGGATGGCCGCAGGACTGGCCCTTACAGGCCTGACATCTATGTGGATGGCAAGCGACCCTGCCCGGGTACAGCAGATGGTACAGGGCGGCACCATGTGGGTCTTCCTTATTGCAGAGCTTGTGCTGGTGTTCTACCTTTCGGCCCGGCTCTTATCCATGAAGCCTCTGACTGCCACACTCTGTTTCGCTGGCTATTCTATCCTGAACGGCCTGACACTCTCTGTCATCTTCTTTGCCTACACAATGGAAAGCATAACCAGCACCTTCTTCATCACTGCCGCAACCTTCGGCGGAATGTGCCTTTATGCCATGACTACAAAGCGGAACCTGGCAACCATGGGCAACTACCTGGGAATGGCACTTTGGGGCCTTATCATCGCTTCCCTGGTGAATATGTTCCTCAAGAGCAGCTCCTTTGACATGATGATCTCTGCGGTAGGTGTGCTGGTATTCTGCGGGCTTACTGCATACGACACCCAGTTTATTCTTAATATAAGCCGGAACTATTCCGGATCCCTTGATGAAAGCGACTATATCCGCTTCTCCATAATCGGAGCCCTCAAGCTCTACCTGGACTTCATCAACATGTTCCTGTACCTGCTCAGGTTCTTCGGCAGAAGAAAATAAATGCGTGTTACAGGGGGCATCTACAGCGGGCGCCAGGTAAAATGTCCCAAGGGGGTAATCCGCCCCTCCATGGACCGGATGAGGGAATCGGTCTTCTCCATACTTGGCAATATGGAGGGTCTCTCCTTCCTGGATATGTTCAGCGGCTCTGGAATAATCGGCATAGAGGCTGCATCCAGAGGGGCTGATCCTGTGGTGCTGGTAGAGAAAGACTACATAAAAAAGAATGTTATCAAAGAGAATATATCGTTTGTAGAGAGCGATATCCAGCTGCGCCTTATGTCGGTGGAACGCTATATACAGTGTGCCCCTGACGGCAGCTTTGACCTGGTTTTCTTAGATCCACCCTTCCCCAGGCACAAGAAGAAAGATCTTATAGACAAGATCGGAGCCACAGCTTTAGTCAAAGAGGGCGGCCTCCTTATGATCCACTACCCCAGCGAGGACAACCTGGACCAAGAGAAGTTTGAGGCATTTGATCTGATAGATGAAAGGAAATATGGAAGATCAATAGTTCTCTTCTACAGGAAGAAAGCCCCCATAGAAGAGAACCAGACAGCTGTCAGATAAGAACAACAGCTGGGAAACAGAAATGAAGCACTGCCAGTGCAATAGCTAAGATTCCAATAGCAGTCTTGAATTTATCAATAGCAGAATAGAATGAGCCGCAAGCCTTACCGAAGTCAACCTTCTTCTTTGCTGCCTTAGGTGCATCTGCTGCTGGAGCAGCCTCCTCTGCAGCCGGTGCCTCTTCTGCGCTCTTCTCTGCATCTGGCTCAACCTCTGCTGCTGCATCTGGAACAGGAACTTCTTCTGCAGGCTTAACACTCTTGGTGATAGTATCCTTGAGGAAATAGAGACAGATGATAAAAGATGTGATAGCTATAAGAAGGTCGCCTACTACTGCAACGTCACCTGGGGTTACGCTGATAATAAGGAACAGACCTGTAACGCCTGCCACAATGGCAAAAATCATCTTGGATGCTCCGTTCTCAAAGAACTCTGCTACTTTTACTGCTCTGGGGAACTTCTTTGCAAGGAAATCATTGGCAAAGTAGATACCACCGATCAGGTTTACAAAGATAGCAAGAAAATAAAACTGCAACATACCTTTTTTACTCCTTTATTTTATTTTTTTCATTCTCTATCATTTTATCGACAATCTGAAGCTTTTTCTGCAGACCCTCGATAGCCTTTTCTATTTTTAACTTCTCTGCCTCCAGGTGGGACACAGGAGAAATCGGCTCAACCTTAGGGACAGGCCTTGTTATGCCGGTCTTGACCGAAGGGGCGCTCTCCCCTTTTATAAAAGCCTGTACTGCAGCCTCCCGCATCTGGCCATCCTTCATGCTGGCCACAGTCTTCATATTATCATATCCTATCGAGGGTGTCACGTCATACTTTTCTATTCTGAGCAATGTGTTGGCTGTGGTCTTTTCTATCCCCAGCTCCCGGTCCACATAATCCTCGAAGGAAAGATGGCGTTCTATGCATATATTCCTGGCCTCGTTGAGCACCTTGGCAAAATCCTTCATAATGGCACCGTTTTTCTGCAGGAAGTTCTCCTTGATCCTCTTTGTCAGCTCTATAAAGGTCTGGTCGCTCCTGAAAGGATTCTGATAAATTCCAGTCTCCTCTGCCCTCTTTAAGAGCTGATGGAAGGTGGCCCAGAACTGGGCGGTGTGGCACCGGTTGGAGAGTGTTATGTTGCCGTTCTGGCAGCTTACGATATGGTGAGCAAACTCGTGAATAGCAGTATAAATAAGGTCGCTCTCCCCTGTCATATTCTTGTTATGAATAAGTATTTCCCGGGTGGCAGGCTTATAGAGGCCATCTACCTTCTTGCTTTTTTTGCCCGAGAATACCAAAGTGAACGGGGGTACATCGGCCAGGGTGCGGAGTTTATCGGCCAGCTGATCCTGATTCATCTGTCATTCCTTGAAAAGTGCACTCTGGAAATCTGATATAAAGGATGGATCCTGCGCAATAGCATCAAAGAGCTTGCTGACTCCAGACTCAACTACGGCTGTGGCGCTGTTTCCCACTGCATGGCAGCTGTCTGTCTCCATATCATAGATGACAATCCCTTCGCCATCGGCAATATAGAAGGCCAGGCTGACATCGGCAGAATAGCCCTGATAGTCGTGGTTGATCTCGGATGTGAATATCTCCATCTGGATATGGAATCTCTCTTTGGTGCCGGGAACCACCAGATTAAGCTGGAGCTTATTGTCCAGGAAGTCGCGGAACTGGGACACCAGGTTGTCGGAGAAAAGATCCTCGGCCACCTTGAGTTCTGCTGTCACAGACATCTTGTCCACCATAAGGATAAGGTCGGCATCTGGTATCTCAACTTCCAATGCTTTTGCCACTGCCTCATCCAGTGATATCTTAAAGCAATATTGCTTTTCTCCAGTTCCTGCGGCAATACCGCATTGGAATTCGCCGAAGAATACGCCGTCAGGACCAGTCTCCAGACTGTCGAACAGGGTGCCGTCCTCGTAAAAGACTGAAACAGGAACAGCTCCTGCAGGAACACCCGAATTCGAGTCTACATATACCATAATGTTGAAGCTGTCGCCGAACTCGCAGTGCTGGTAATCGGGTGATATAGCAATTGTCAGCGATGCCACATCAGCATTCAGGTTCTGGACAATATAGGCGGTCTGGTCTGCATCATTCCCTGTCAGAGCCAGGTTATAAGCCTCCTGGAGAATAACAAGGCGCTCTGCGATAGTCTTGGCGTCGGGCAGCCTGTCAAGCACATCGTCCACCGAAGATGAAATATCCTCGGAAGAGGCAGTCTCGGCCTCTGAGCTTTGAGTTTTTGGACCTATCTGTAAAAAATCTTTAACCGACTGGCAGCCGGTAAAAAGAAAAAATGATATGATAAAAAGGGTTAACCACTTATATTTCATATAAATACCTAATTCTATGATAGATAAAAAAAAACGGGCTGTCAAGGACAACCCGCTTCTCATGCAGAAAAAAGAATCAGTAGCTCTTAGAAGAAGCCATCTTGCGGTTCTTCTTCATCTGTTTTCTGAGGATTGCTTTCTTCTTCCGTGTATTGATTGTAGAAGGCTTCTCATAATACTCTCTTTTCTTCCACTCTCTGATGATACCCTCTTTCTCTACCATTCTCTTAAAGCGCTTAAGGGCCTTCTCCAGTGGTTCGTTGTCGTCTACCTTAACAAATGCCATTATGATTCACCTCCTTTGGTACTATAGTCCGCAGTACGGGCTCTATCTTAAATAAAAGTGCATTTTTTGTCAATTATTTAGGGCTTTTTTCCATGTCGATTATTACAAGCTGCGGTGTGCTCTTGTTCCGGAAGTAATTGTAATCCACACGGAAGATGGCATCAACGGTGTCGCCCACATTCAGGTCACGCCCTGCCCTGTCGGAGCTGTTCCAATATATAGCCGGCCAGATGTTGGCACCTGCATCCAGGGAGAACTTGATGTGTCCAACCTCTTTCTGCCCCACTATATCCAAGGTCTTGATAACCAGTCTCTTGGCAAGGAACACAAGCGGAGGACTGCATTCACCATATGGGTTAAGCTTCTGAGCGACATCCAGGATATCCTCGGTAAGGTAGCCCTTTGGAAGCTCGGCATCGATCTCCTGCAACGGCTTATCGGGAATATCGATTCCAACCTCATCCACATAGCTTACAATCTTTTTCTTGAACATCTCCAGGTTTGCCGCCATAAGGGAGAAACCGCCGGCAAAATCGTGGCCGCCATAGTCCAGGAAGACCTCCTTGCAGTAATCAAGCAGAGGCATTATGGAATAGCCCCGGACGCTGCGTACAGAGCCTATAACCTTGTCGTCCATGATGGTGTAGATGATGGAGGGAGCATTGTAATAGCCCGAGAACTTGGAGGCAAGAATGCCGGTGATTCCCCTCGGAACCCCTTTGCCACCTGTGAACACAAGGGAGCTTGAATACTCCTCGAAGCTCTCCTTTGCTGAATGGGTTAAGAGGCCCCAGTAGTCCTCCCCCTGCTTTTTCCGCTGCTTGTTAAGGGAAAGAAGCTCGTTGCCCAGACTCTCCACCTCGGCAGAATCGGAAGACTTGAAGAAGTTGACCGCCTTGGAGGGAACCCCCATCCGTCCCGAAGCGTTGATGATCGGGGTTAAATACCAGGCCACATCGGTGACTGTAATATTCCTGTCTATGATCTTCTGTTCGCACAGAAGCCAGTGGAGCCCTTTGCTGCTGTGCTTTGCAATATGCATAAGGCCGCGGTTCACCAGAATACGGTTCTCGTTCACCAGCGGCATAAGGTCAGCAATTGTCCCCAGAGCCACCAGAGGAAGCTTTTTCTCGTACCCATCGGTAAGGGCCGGATATTTCTTATAGATAAGCAGCTTGAAAAGGCTCAGGAGGACATCAAGCTCGGTGGTCTCCTTGGAGCTGTAGCGGCTGTCGTGGCTAAGTTCCCGCATCTTAAGGAGTCCCATGCCGGTAAGGCTTGGGAAAAGCTTATAGATTTCGGGTGCCAGATCCAGGGTCTCAAGATCCACCTGCGGGAAGACTGTCCTGAAGAGACGCTTCTGATTCTGGGCCCCGAAAGTGATGATTATTGAGCCGGAGAAGAAATCCATAAGCCGGGTGCTTTCCATAGAAGTGATGATTCCAGGCACGACAGTCTCGGTTATCTGTGCCACCTCCACCAGGTTGTAGAGCTTCTTGGCATTGAAGATAAAGCAGCCGTCAGGCCCCGGAACTATATTCAGCAGAGTCACATTCTTGTTGTAGTATGAGGTGCGCGAGAACTCAAGTGCCCAAATCAGCTTGGCCACCACTCCGCAGCCTGCCAGATCCCTGAAAGGATAGCCACAGTCCGGCACTTTTGGGTTTATGATCGCAGTACATACCGGAAGCTCTGCCGGGGCTGTATGGTGGTCTAAAACTATTACATCTATCGATTTCTCTGTGGCATAGGCAATCTCCTCCTTGTTGGAGATTCCGCAGTCTACAGTGATTATCAGGGTTATGTCGTTGGCTGCGGCATAGTCTACCGCTTCGGGTGTAAGGCCGTAGGGCTCATCCCCCTCGGGCACCTTCCAGAATGGATTGGCAATACCCAGATCTGCCAGCATCTCTTTCATAAGGACTGTAGATGTTATTCCATCCGCATCCCGGTCGCCGAAGACCATGACACGCTCCCCTTCGGAAACAGCATCCAGGATGCGATCCACCGCATCTTCCATCTGATGGAAGAGGAATGGGTTGTGGAGGTACTTTATCTCGTCCTGGAGATAGAACTTAAGCTCTTCGGGCACAGTTATACCGCGGCGCACCAGAATCGATGCAAGGAGAAGCGACACCTTGTATCTAGAGGCCAGATCTTTTACATCCTGACTCTCTATGAATTTTTTATTATATCTCATCCGAGTTCCTTACGATATCAAAAGCCCCCGAAAGTGTATTCAGAGTGCATTCCAGCACACCCTGCACCATGGAGAGGACTGACTGCTCAAGCAGAGCGGCATCTTTCCTGCCCAGCCTGATATGCACTGCCTGGTCGAAAGGCAGGCCCAAGGTATAATCAAGATATTTAAAAACGCCGGCAGAAAGCTTATTTAATTTTACCATAGAATCTGATTTCTGGAAATAGCTGACAGGAGGAAAACCCATAAGATTGAGAAAACGGAGCAGGAACTGGACATTTATGTAGAGGATCTCGTCCTCCTTGGCCACCTCCAAAAGCTGCATTGAGGCTATGAGAAGATAGAAAAGCTCGGATGATGAGTCGCCTCCCCCATGGGTACGCATGACAACCTCGAACCAGGTGAGCACTGTATAATATTTCTTTATGTCGGTCTGAATCTGGAGGAATGTATATTCCGGAGAAAAGTCCTCTATCTTGGGCTTCCTGGCCGAAGGACTCTGGTATAAAACAAAGTGGCCACAGGCCAAGGGGGAAACCAGAGGGCCTATCTTGCTCTTAGGCTTATACCCACCGTAGGCTGTGGCCTCGGTAATGCCATACTCTGGAGAGAATATCCGCACTCCCTTATGGAATTCACCTATGCGGGAGTTCTTAAGTATTATTCCATCCAGTTCTGTATAGCGGTTCATCAGCTGTTATTGTACAGCGATTCACCTGTTTTTTACAATAGCAAAAGAAAATTCGCAGCTCACGCAGAGCTTTCCGTTCACCTTTCCCTCGCCCGATGCGAAATAGAAAGGACCCTTGTTCCCCTTGATCCTGCACTCAGACTCAAAGGTGTCGCCGGGGAGCACCGGATTGCGGAACTTGACCTTATCAAGCCCTGTGAACATAGGGAGTGTGCCGTCGGTACACTTGTCTGCCAGAAGCACGCAGGTGGCCTGGGCCAGCATCTCGCACAGGATGACTCCTGGAACCACCGGACGGCCGGGGAAATGCCCCTTGAGGAAGAACTCCTCTCCGCTCACCTTATACTTGCCATGGGCAACCCCATCAACAACCTCTGCCTCCTGCACCAGAAGCATGTTGTCCCGGTGCGGCAATATTTTCTTGATATCTTCCTGATTCATTCAATCCTCACATTTCTTAAACGCCAGACACGCATTGTGTCCGCCGAAGCCCAGGTTCACAGACAGGGCCAGGTTGATCTCTGCCTTCCGCGCAACCAGTGGGACATAGTCCAGGTCGCAGTCCGGGTCAGGCTCCTTAAGTCCGATAGTAGGAGGAACAACCCCCTCCTTCATAGCCATGATTGCGGCAATAGCCTCAACACCGCCTGTAGCACCCAGCATGTGGCCGGTCATGGACTTGGTGGAGCTTATAAGAATCTTATAGGCATCGTCACCAAAGGCCTTCTTGATAGCCAGGGTCTCTGACTTGTCGTTGAGCGGTGTGCTGGTGCCGTGAGCGTTGAAGTAGACCTTGGTCTCTCCCACCATGCCGGCCTCCTTGACTGCATCGGTAATAGCCCGGGCAGCTCCGTTGGCATCGGGATCCGGTGCAGTCATGTGATAGGCGTCGCAGGTGGAGCCATAGCCGCACATCTCGGCATAGATCTTGGCACCGCGGGCTTTTGCGTGCCCGTACTCCTCAAGGATAAGGATACCGGCACCCTCGCCCATCACAAAGCCGTTACGGCGCTTGTCGAAAGGAATGGAGGCTGCATCAGGGTCGGTGCTGGAGGAAAGGGCCATGCAATTGATGAACCCAGCCACTCCAGTAGGACCTATGGCAGCCTCGGCACCGCCTGCTATTACAGCATCGGCATAGCCACCTTTGACAGCGCGGTAGGCCTCACCTATTGCGGTGCTGCCTGTGGCGCAGGCTGTTGTGACAGGAACGCATGGCCCCTGGGCCTTGAACTTGATGGCTATGGTTCCAGCTGCCATGTTTGCGATCATCGTAGGGATAAAAAGAGGAGAAACCCTGCGGGGACCTTTTTCATGCAGCTTGATAACCTCTTCGGTGAATGTGGTTATTCCACCTATGCCAGAGCCGACATAGACACCGAAACGCTCCGGCGCTATTTTGCCCAATATACCGCTGTCCTGGATTGCCTGATATGCGGCAGCCACTCCATACTGAGTGAAAAGGTCGCTCTTGCGGAGCTCTGCCTTCTCCATATAGAGGTTGGGGTCAAAATCCTTGACCTCGGCGGCCAGCTTTGCCTTGAAGTCGGTGGTGTCAAACCTGGTTATAGGGCCTATTCCGTTCTTTCCGGCCACGATGGATGACCAGAAGGAAGGGACATCGTTCCCCACCGGGGTTATCGCACCCATTCCTGTAACAACTACTCGTCTCATAATACTCCTTACATTGCCATTCCGCCGTCTACGCGGATAACCTCGCCAGTTATGTAGTCAGATACCGGGCTGGCAAGGAACAGGACCAGATTGGCCACATCCTCAGGCTTTCCGGCTTTCTTCATAGGAACGCTCTCGATAAGCTTGTCGCGTCCCGGCAGGTCTTTTGTCATATCAGTGTCGATAACTCCGGGTGCTACAGCGTTGCAGCAGATTCCTCTGGCTCCAAGCTCTCTGGCGATAGTCTTGGTCACGCCGATTATTCCAGCCTTGGATGCTGAGTAGTTGACCTGCCCTGCATTTCCCATAAGACCGGCGATAGAGCTTACATTGATGATCTTTCCATAGTGCTTCTTAAGGAAGATCGGGCTGCAGTGCTTGGTCATGTTGAAGACACTCTTTAAGTTGATGTTGATGACTGCATCCCAGTTCTCCTCGCTCATGGAGAAGATAAGGCTGTCTCTGGTGATTCCGGCGTTGTTCACAAGAATATCGATGGTGCCGAAATCCTTCACAATCTGGGCAACTGTAGCCTTTACTGCAGTGAAGTCTGATACATCGCACTGATATGGCCGTGCATTTACTCCGAAAACCTTGAGCATGTCGCAGGAAGCCTGAGTATTCTCAATGTTTCCCACATCAATAAGAGCGATATCTGCATGGTTTTCTGCCATCTTCTGGGCTACTGTGAAGACGATTCCTCTGGATCCGCCTGTTATGACGGCAACT
>JAGCGL010000040.1 GCA_017649605.1 Spirochaetia bacterium | reverse complement strand
TATCTATTACCAGTTCCGGGGGATCCTGAACGACAAGGACAAAAATATACTCTATGTGGGAATCCGGAATATTGATGCCTCACTCCGCCGGGAGGCAGAACTGCTGCAGAAGGAGAGATCTTACCGCAATGCCATAACATCAAGCTGTATACTCTATGGAAACATAAACCTTTCAAAGGATATCTTGGATGACTGTTTCAGCGCTGTGAATTCCACTGTCCCGAAAGAGGTGGAGATACCTCTGGAAAAGCCATACAACTACAGCAGATTCCTGGATTGGTGCGTTGATAACAGAATCCTTTCTGCCAAGAATGATTTCATGAATCTCTGTAATTCATCCTACCTTATCTCTGCCTTCAACTCCGGCATGCCTTATGTGGAGCTGAAGTGTTATGTCAAGCTTGCAGAAAATGATGACAGGCTGCTCCGTGTCGTATTCTTTGTCAACCGCAACACCAGCACAGGTGACATCATGGCTCTGTTTGTAGCCTACGATATAACCGAGATGAACGAGAAGAACAAGAAGGTGGAGGAGCTGCAGGAGGCCCTCAAGGAGGCCAGGTTTAAGAATTCCATGAGCCAGATGCAGCCTCATTTCCTTTATAATGCGCTGGGTTCCATCCGAGAGATCATCCTGGACGACCCGCAGTATGCATCAGACCTTGTATATGACTTCACCACACACCTCCGGGCCTGCATAAGGGCAATGTCCAGCAGCGACCTTATACCGTTTGAACAGGAGCTGGCCAATATCAACGCCTATGTGAATATAGAGAAGATGCGGTTCGGCGACAGACTCAAGATGGTCTATGATATTCAGAAGAATGATTTCAAGATTGTTCCGCTGGGTATACAGCCGTTGGTTGAGAACTCTATCCGCCACGGTATCTACAGGCGTGGCAAGGCAGGCGGTACTGTGACTGTCCGCAGCTATGGTGATGATAAAGGAAATATTGTGGTCCAGGTTGAAGATGACGGCGTAGGATTTGACTATGAGCAGGTCAAGGCCGAGATCGCCAGCGGCAAGCGGGATTCCACAGGTATGCAGAACCTTGTCTTCCGGTTCGAGAAGATGCTGAAGGCAAAGGTTGATGTACAGAGCACAATAGGGGTCGGGTCGAAGATAACAATCACATTCCCGGCCAACAGATAATATTATTGAGGGAGGAATATATGAGAGCAATTGTTGTAGATGATGAGCCGATGATGCTTAAGAGCTTCATGAGACTCAGCAGTGGGATCGAGGACCTGCAGGTCTTGGAGACGTTTGAGAGTCCTGAGGATGCGGTTGAGTTTGTTAAGAAAAACTCTGTGGAGATTGCATTTTTAGATATTGAGATGCCAACTATGTCAGGAATCCAGCTGGCTAAGGAGCTTAGGGCCATAAGACCTGATATCCTTCTGGTCATTATCTCTGCCTATGGAGATTATATCAAGGATTCCAACCAGATTGGAGCAGATTACTATATTCTTAAGCCATACAAGCACGAGACTCTTGAGATGATGATGGACAGGATGAGACTTCTGGTAAGACGTCAGCAGAAGGAGCTTTTCATCAGGACTTTCGGCGACTTCGAGATACTTAAGAACGGTAAGCCTACCTCTGTGACAGGAAAGGCAAAGGAGATTCTGGCATACTGTGTCATCATGAGAGGAAAGGAAGTTCCTAACGAGGAGATTTTCAGCGTCCTGTGGGAAGGCAGAGAGTACAACAACGTGAATATGAAGGTTTACTACAACGCTATCAAGCGGCTTAAGGATGCCCTGGCCTACGATGCTATTCCAGACCTTCTTATTTCCACCAAGCATGGTCATCTGGCCAACACTGATGTGTTTGACTGCGACCTATACCAGTGGCTTGACAAAGGTAACAGAGATATATCCAAGATTCCTGAGGGTTTCATGACAAAATTTGAATGGGCTCCTAAGGTTCTGGAGAAAGTTCTGGTTAAGTAATTAATCTACTTCGCCCAACAAGCGTTTAAGCCTGGCTTGATCTTTGGTCACAGCCAGGTTTTTTTCTTGGGTGGGGATCACAAGTCCCAGCGGGCCGTCCTTGGCACGCCTTAAATATTTTACTTGGGTATAGTAGACATCAGCCTTCTGGCTGTTCTTTCCCTTGCTGAAGTGCACC
>JAGCGL010000039.1 GCA_017649605.1 Spirochaetia bacterium | reverse complement strand
TCCAGCATCGATTCTATAAGCTTGATGTCGGTTGCTGCCTGGGTCGGCATGGTCACCATAATCCGGGTCCCGCGCTTCTCCGGCTTGGTTCCGAACAGGGCATCGCAGTTGGCTTCCAGCAGCTTCTGGCTCTTGCGGGCAGTTATGTACTCCTCGTCCTTGTATTTCGGATTCTTCCCCAGCACCATGTCGGCTATTCCCTTTACCGAGATAAGAGTCTGACGCACATGGGAGCTTATGTCTAAAAGGTCGGAGAAACCCAGCTTCTGCCTCTTTTTCTGCAGCTTGTCTATGTCAAAGTTACGGAAGGCCAGGTAATCCAGAAGGTTTATGGCGCTGGCGCTGTACTGAGGCTCTATATCCTTGAGCCGTGCCTTGTATTTCTTCTCTGTCTTGAAGGCGCTCTTAAGCACCTCGTCCAGCTTTGTGTCTATGAATGCGACTTTATCTAAGAAAGAAGGATTCTCTTTATCCATAATTATGTGAACTTGATTAAGCTTATTTCCTTACGCAGGTCTGTCTGCTGGGCAATGACTGTGCTGATGAATCCCATGACTGTTATGTCAACCAGGACGCTGAAGCTTATCAGAAGTCCGGCCACAGGCTGGATGATAAGATAGCCGTTCTCTATTCCGTGGCCATATCCGCTGCAGAGCATAGTGATAGAAATTGCTGTTCCCATTCCCGGGACAGCTCCCAAAATGAACGAGAGGAGGAAGGTGTGGAGCATGATGAGGAAGAAGTCCTGCCAGGTTATCTCGATTCCAGTATATGATTTGATGATTATTATGATGGATGCAGCCGATACCATGGCAGTACCGCCTCTGCTGAATATAGAGAGGAAGGCTATGACAGGGGCTCCAACTTTCCGCTTTGCCCCTATGTTCTCGAAGGAGCTCTTTATAAGGGTTGTGGCACCGAAGTATATATCCCCGGAGAAGAAGGCGGCCAATGCTGGAGCCAGAAGTCCGTACAGCGACTGGAAAGGCTTTCCATGGCGGCAGCAGAGTATCATGACAGCCGGGATCAGGATGAATATCACAAACAGTGTGGCACAGCCTACAGTTATGAGCAGATATTTATACAGCTCAAGCTGCGGATTTGCAATAAGCGATGCAGTCATGGTGGCAGAGAGGAACACAATTCCCAAAGCCATGAACTCTATGATCAGGCTGTTTATATCAAAGAAAATACGTGCAATGGAGTCGAATATCAGAATCACAGGGCGGGTATGAAGGTTGGCAGGATCCATGTTTATTCCAACCAGGATAGCCAGCACCAGCATAGGCATAAGGTAGTTGCCTGTGGCCGTGAATATGGCGAAGAAGTTCTCAGGGAATATCATGGCGATATGCTGTGCCAGGGTAGGAAGCCTTAAGTTCACCACACCTTCTGAGATAATAGGGATACGCCCCTGGAAGACTAAAAGCGCGGCTCCTCCGCCCACCATGGTCAGCACTAAGGAAGAGAGGGCAGTGAACAGCACAACCTTGAGAAATACCTTGAACAGAAGATGCTCGGTCATCAGCTTTGAGACAGAGAATGCCACAGCAAACAGGATCAGCGGGAAGAAGGTATACTTTCCGATGCTAAGGATAATTCTGGTGCCAGTCTCGCTTACCGCAGGGTCGGCGAAGAAGCTGGTGAAGATATTGCCCAGGACAACCCCGGCTATGGCTCCGATAAGGTATTTAATCCAAATCTTCATGGTATATAAAGATATATTATAATATTTAGGTAGTCAAGG
>JAGCGL010000038.1 GCA_017649605.1 Spirochaetia bacterium | reverse complement strand
GAGCAGATGTAATCTACACCGATGTCTGGGCATCTATGGGCGAGGAGGCCAAGCTGGCCGAGCGGATCAAACTGCTCAAACCATATCAGGTGAATGCAGACCTTATGGCAAGAACAGGAAAGAAGAGCGTCTTCATGCACTGTCTCCCGGCAGTCCGCAACAACGAAGTTACCCCCGAAGTCATCGACGGCCCGCAGTCTGTTGTATGGGACGAAGCCGAGAACCGCAAGTGGACTATCAAGTCTGTTATGCTGTGTCTTCTGGGGAAAGAGAACGAATGAGAAAAAAGCTTTAATAACCGGTGGAGAGAAGGCGTCATCGCTTACAAGGTTTCCGACGACAATTCCATCCACCGATGTTATCAGGAGGAAGGGATAAATTCCAGCAGCTTTATCCTGATGAGAGTACCGTTTCTTTTATAGCGCTTTTCTTCTTCCCGCCAGTTTTTTTCCATCGGATCCTGTATTATTTCTTTTTCTCAGGATGTGCGTTGAAGTATTCGTTCCATTCGGTGCATTGGTCGTTATCGTGAATCACATAGGCCTTCTTTGCCACATCTGCCAGATAGTGGTCGGACCAGGCGTCGCTGTAGAATTCGTCGATGACATCAAGGCTGAACTGCTTCTTGAAATTGTCCAGTTTATATGGTCCGATTGCAAACATTCCGCTGACTATCTTTCCGGTGTGCCTGTCCATGTCGGTGGCAACCAGGTGCTTCAGTCCCAGCCGCCTCATAGCAGGCTCCATAAGGAATGCGGGGGTGCCGCTTGCTACTATATCCTCGGGGTCTTTGACTGCCATGTACCAGGGCTTCATGTACTTCATGACAGAATCCCAGTAGGCCTCCAGGACCTCGTCCAGATTCTTGATCTTGCGGAGGAACATGTAGTGTCCCTGTCGTGCTGTTGTCTTGTTTATAAGTTTAAGACGGAGGAGAATCTCCCACCACCACCAGTTTATGTGATACCAGAAAAAACCCTTTTGATGGAATATGAAATCGAAGAACCGGTCCTCTGAGTCGCCGGTGAACATAGTCTCGTCAAAATCGTAAACTTTCATGGTGATAAACCCCCAAGAGAGAATAGTATCATAACCTTTAATATAAAACAATTATTTTATTATTAAATCTCTTCTATAAACCACAGTTTTTTTCTATAATGGAGGGACAGGAGATAAAAAATGGACATCGACATAAAGAATCTTCATCCATTGGAAATCAAAGTTCTTCTCAACTATAAGGGAGACGAGATCACTGCAGAGCAGATTGGATCCCAGCTGGGCTTCGAGAGCCAGAGCAACCAGATCTTCAGCTGGCTGTCGGGCAAGGAGCTTATCAAGGAGAAGAGCAGGACATTAAGGACTATCTACGAGCTTACTGAGCTTGGAGCTGAATATAAGGCAAAGGGAACCCCTGCCGAGCGCATCCTGAACCTGGTGAAGGAGAAGGGGGCTATGAGCCTTCCCGAGATCGCACAGGCGCTGGGCCTTGAGAACAAGGATGTAGGAACTGCATTCGGTCAGCTTTCCAAAGAGGGAATCCTGGCTATGGATGCCGAGAAGAAGGCTTCTGTCAAGAACGGCGAGCTTTCCGCCTCCATGAAGGCTGTAAGAGCGCTCCTTGATAAAGGAAACCAGATTCTGGACTCTGACCTCTCCGACGAGGAGAAGAAGGCTATGGCTGGCATCAGCAAGAAGCGCGGTGCCGCAGCCGCTCCATTCAAGGTTATCGAGAGAGAGGACCTGGTCTACGAGTTCACCTCTGCTGGCCTTGAGGCAAAGAAGATGCTCCAGGACAAGGGTGTTACAGGCGACGAGATCGGCGTTCTTACCCCGGAGATGCTCAAGAAGGGCGACTGGAAGGGCAAGACTTTCCGCAGCTACAATGTCAACACACCTCCTGCACGGCTTATCATAGGCCGCCACAACCCATACACCGTATTCCTTGACAGCATCAAGGACAAGCTGGTATCCCTGGGCTTTGAAGAGTATGACGGACCGCTGGTTGAGGCCGAGTTCTGGAACTGCGATGCCCTCTTCATGCCACAGTTCCACGCAGCCCGCGATATCCACGATGTATATCAGGTAAAATCGCCGACAATGGCAAAAGAGATAGAGCAGCCATACCTGGACCGTGTGGCAGAAGTGCACAAGAACGGCTGGAAGACAGGAAGCCGGGGCTGGGGCTACGAGTTCGACCGTAACTTCACCCGCCGCCTTATCCTGCGGAGCCAGGGAACAGTGCTCTCTGCAAAGCAGCTCCACAAGGCCAATATTCCTGGTAAATACTTCGGAATCGCACGGTGCTTCCGCTACGACAAAGTGGATGCCACACACCTTTCAGACTTCTACCAGACCGAGGGAATTGTGCTGGGCAAGAATGTGAACATGAAGACCCTGCTGGGACTTTTAAAGATGTTCGCAGTCGAGTTTGCCGGAGCCACCGAGGTTATGTATGTGCCGGGCTACTTCCCGTTCACCGAGCCATCGGTAGAGATCCATGTGAAGCACCCAGTGCTGGGCTGGATCGAGCTGGGCGGCGCCGGAATCTTCCGGCCGGAGGTGACCAAGCCGATGGATGTGGATGTGCCTGTTCTGGCATGGGGTATCGGAATCGACAGAATGGCCCTGATGTCACTTGGACTCAACGACCTGCGGGAGCTCTTCTCCCCTGATATCGAGAATGTCCGCTTAAGAAGGAGTAAATAAGATGCCAAAGATTGAAGTTTCTGCAAACGCTCTTTACAAATATATGGGAAAAAAGGTCACAGGACAGGAGTTCATAGACCTGATCCAGTGTGCCAAGGCCGAGCTTGACGAGGAGGATGGAGATGTCCTCAAGATCGAGCTTAACGATACAAACCGCCCGGACCTTTGGTCTACAGCCGGCTTCGGCCGTCTTCTGAAGCTGTATCTCGGCGGAAAGATCCCGGAGTATCCGTTCTTCTCCAGAAAGGGAGATATCAAGGACAACGGCGGAAGGGAAGTCCACGTGGATCCATCCATCAAGGATTACCGTCCGTACGAGGTCTGCTTCATGGCAAAGGGCAAGGAAGGTATTTCCGACGAAGGGCTCAAGGATATTATCCAGACCCAGGAGAAGCTGTGCTGGAACTACGGTCGCAAGAGAAAGTCCATAGCAATGGGCGTGTTCCGCAGCGATATGCTCAAGTTCCCTCTCAAGTACTATGCCGCAGATCCTGACAAGACCAAGTTTGCACCATTGGGATTCACCGAGAAGATGACACTCCGCGAGATTCTGGAGAAGCACCCCAAGGGAGTGGAGTTCGGCCATATAATCAAGGATTTCCCAGGCTATCCATACATCACCGACTGCGAGGGCAACACACTGAGTATGCCTCCTGTCATCAACTCAAATGAGAGCGGCGCAGTGGAGGTTGGGGACAAGAACCTGGTAGTCGAGATCACCGGTACCGATATGCCATCCCTGGTCCTCTCTGCATCTATCGTAGCCTGCGACCTGTATGACTCCGGCTTCGAGATTCTCCCTGTAAAGGTTGTATATCCTTATGACACACCGCTTGGAAGAGAGGTGACTATTCCATATTACTTCCAGGAACCTGTGACTGTGGATGTAGCTTATGTTAACAAGCTCTTGGGAGAGAAATTCACAGCTGATGAGGCTGCAAAATACTGCCAGAAGATGGGAAGCAAGACCAAGGTTGACGGCGACATCATCACAGTTTATCCGCCTGAATACAGAAACGACTTCCTCCACTCTGTGGATGCTATCGAAGACATCATGATAGGGCGGAACCTCAAGAACTTTGTCCCTGAGATGCCTTCTGACTTCACAAAGGGAAAGATCTCCGACGAATCTCAGTTCGGCCGCCAGGTCAAGAACATCATGGTGGGACTGGGATATCAGGAGATGACATACTGCTACCTGGGCTCTGCAAAGGACTTCATCCAGAAGATGAACATAACTCCGGAGAAGGTTGTTCAGATCGCAAACCCGATGAGCGAGAACTTCGAGTTTGTGCGGCCCTCTGTACTGCCATGCCTTCTGGATTCCGAATCGATTTCCAGCAACGCAGTGTATCCGCATAACATCTTCGAGATCGGAAAGATAGCGCTCATCAACCCGGAGGAGAACTACGGCGTAAGCACCATAAATGCGCTGGGCCTGCTCTCTGCCGACAAGGATACAACATTCAACTCCCTGAACTCCCAGATCACAGCGCTGTTCTACTACATCGGAGCAGAGTATTCACTTAAGGAGGCCGAGGATCCGCGGTTCATAACAGGCCGCTGTGCAAAGGTCATCTCAGGTGGAAAAGAGGTTGGAATCATGGGCGAGATAAACCCTGTGGTCCTTGAGAACTGGGGCATCCAGGTGCCATGTGCAGCCTGCGAGCTTAACCTTGACATTATCCTTGCTGACAAGCAGAAGTGAGGTGAGTATGGAGATCAAAATCAAGGCTGTTCAGGCAGTGATCCCTGAGGATTCGAATATTATCGTGGGGCAGTCCCACTTTATCAAGACAGTGGAAGACCTTGAGGAGATCATTGTCTCCGCAGTGCCCGGCATCCAGTACGGTCTGGCTTTCAACGAGGCCTCCGGCCCATGCCTTGTCCGTACCGGCGGCAATGAGCCTGCTCTTGTCGAGGCTGCCAAGGAGAATGCCCTGGCAACCGGCGCAGGCCACACCTTTTATCTCCTTATAAAGAAGGCGTTCCCTATCAATATCCTTAAGCAGATCCAGGCCTGCGGCGAGGTGGTCAACATCTTTGCCGCCACTGCCAATCCGCTGCAGATTATACTTGCAGAATCGGAGCAGGGCAGAGGCATCCTGGGCGTTATCGACGGATTCTCGCCGAAGGGTGTAGAGGGCGATGCCGACAAAAAAGACAGGAAGGACATGCTCCGCCTATTTGGCTATAAGTTCTAAAAGATTGAAGCCTCCTCCGGGAGGCTTTTTTTTATACCCAGCTAAGTACTGTCTGTATCATTCGTTTTGAATCATCCATCTTTGTGAAAGCAAAGCACTTTTTGCCTAAATCTTTTAGAGATGCCCCTATGTGATATATTTCTATGTTATCAAGAATTAAAAAGCGGTCATGCATTGTTGTTGTGTGATTTATGGTCAAGGTAGGGTACTGCTTGTTGAATTTCTTGAAATCGAGTTCAGATATTGGCGTATCTGGCTTGGTGTAGACAGTCACATCAACTCCTGGTTGTTTCTTAGTCAGCTGCCCTAATACAGTTAAATCGATATAGTTATCTATAAGAATAATCTCTTTCTTTGCACTTTGAATAAGACCTTGAAAGAAAGAATAGGCATCAAAAATTTGGCCTTGTGAGAATATATCCTGTTTTATGGGGGCTGGCAATGTATCAATGACATTAAAAATCTTAGAGAAGTTCTTATCATATTCCAAAAGTTTTGTATCTACTTTGTTTTCAATTGTATTCACCCTATTAATAATATCAGCATTTTGATGAAGATAATGACGCATATGTACAAAGGCATTCATAATATCAATGCTCACTTGAATGGCGATTTTGCTTCGGAGTACAGCTGAAAGCATAGCCACACCTTGTTCAGTGAAGGCATATGGATTTGAGCGTGAACCACCCCAACTTGAAATCGCAATTTGCGATTTCAAGTTTGATTCTTCTTTTGTTAATTGAAAACAGAATTGTTTAGGGAATCTTTCTTTGTTTCTTTTTACTGCCTCATTTAATCTTCCAGTCTCTACACCATATAACATCGCTAAATCACGATCCAGCATCACCTGCTGCCCTCTGATAACCAGTATTTTGTTCTCAATATTCTCAATCTTTATTAAATCGTTCATACAGTCCTCCTGGAGTTTTTACCTGTATAAACACAAAAAAACTTCATTTTGCTTTAATTTTTATTCAAAAAAAATAAAAAAAATGAAAAAAATTCTTAAATGGTGCTAATAGAAGGATTTGCTTTGCTTTATTTTTCTTCCAGGTGTCTTAAATATTCAGCATCATCAGGTTCCTGAGGAGTGGGAATAATACCTGCAAGACTTCCAACTATTGTGGTGTACTGATATGTATTTTTCTTTTCTGTTTTTTCAATAGCATCTTTGTTGTTTTTAGATGAATTATCAGAACTTGTTCTTTTATCCATATTTATAAGATGCCAAAAACTATATGTTGTCGTCAAGTTCCTTCTTCAATCTTCCTTTCTGCTGAAAAGCAGCAGGCCGGCGAAGGCTAGCAGCGCATTCAAAAGAAGAATCTCAAAACCGAAGGTGTATCCGAACAGAAGCTCCTTTGAGTAGCGGTTTATCAGATAGCTTGCAACAGGCGAAATGACTGCGATGAATGGAACTGCCTTATCATATACTCTCCGCTTTTTAAGCATCATGCCGAAGCAGAAAAGGGCGAGGAGCGGGCCATAGGTGTAGCCTGCTATGACAAAGATTGTGGAGATAAGGGAATCGGAATGGAACGGCCTGAAACCTACTATTATGATAAAGAAACAGGTTGTGAAAATCACATGCATAATCTTGCGCAGCCTGACCTTCTTCTCCTCGGAGAGGTCGGAGCGCTTCTCGAAGCCGATGACATCGACACAGAATGATGTGGTGAGGGCTGCGATTGTGCCATCTGCGCTGGAATAACCTGCCGCCACCAGACCTAGCATGAAGAGGACGGCAGAGACCGGCCCGGCCGACAGCGCGATAGTCGAGAAAATAGCATCAGACTTCTGCGGCAGGACAATATGGTTGTTCTCCGCATAGGAGAGGAGCAGTATTCCTAGCCCGAGGAAAAGGACGTTGATCAAGACAAACAGCGTTGCGGTGAAAGACATGTTATTCTGGGATTCCCGCAGGCTCCGGCAGGAGAGGTTCTTCTGCATCATATCCTGATCAAGCCCTGTCATAGTGATGGAGATGCAGATACCTGAGGCAATCTGCTTCCAGAAGAAGGTGGCAGATCTCCAGTCGCTGTCAAATATTCTCATCATCCCCTCATCGCTTGCTTTCTTGAAGGCTGCGGAGAAAGTTGATCCAAGCCCCGTCTTAAGAACGTATAGGATTCCTGCTATGGCAAGGAGCATGCAGGTTGTCTGGAGGACATCGGTCCACACCACAGTCTTGATTCCACCCCTGAAGGTATAGAGAAGTATGAGGAACAGGATGATAGCCGCCAGAACCCAGAAGGGAAGGCCCGATTTCTTGAAGGCCGCCTCGTAGAGAACAAACACCACGATATAGAGCCTCAGCGCAGAGCCGATAAGCCTTGAGAGCATGAATAGGAATGCCCCTGTGGTCTGGGTTCTTACTCCGAACCTGTTTCCGAGATAGCTGTAGATAGAGGTGAGGTTCAGCCTGTAATACAGAGGAAGAAGGATGAATGCGATTATGAAGAATCCGATGAAATTCCCGGCCACCACGCCGAGATAGGTGAACTGGCTCTGCCGGACATATCCCGGGACAGACATGAATGTGACACCCGAAAGGAGAGTCCCGATCATTCCATAGGCGACAGCTATCCATGGAGACCTGCGGTTCCCGCGGAAATAAGCCTCGTTTGAGCTCTCTTTCCTGGACACCAGCCGCGATACTGTAAGCAGCAGGAGAAAGTAGGAAAGCATAAGTACACTTACAAACAGAATAGACAAATGACATTCCTCCTTTAACCAATAATAGTATACCTCTTTTTATTTGTCAAAAAAAAGGTGTTGACTTTATATAGAAATTTGCCGTATATTAATAGTGTATAGAGTTTTTTGAAAAATTATCCTTAGACAAAAGGAGGTAAAGCGAATGATGTATGCATTCCTTGTACCAGCTCCTGAAATGATGAAGATTACAGGACGCGCAGTATTAGTGATGGCAGCAGTGCTCGCAGTTGCGGTAGCAGCTCACTGCTTGGGATTCTGAAAACTGGGAAGACGAACCGAAAGGTTCGCTTTTTTTTTGCCTATTCGCCTTTCAGCGGCACTGATCGATAGTCTTTCTTATTCCAGCTAAAAGTTCGTCGTAGTTGTGGGCCACACCGATGGTGGGGTTCTCTTCCACAATCCGCTGTGGAGGGCAGAAGAGCATTCCTCCGTCAGCCTCTTTTATCATGGAAAGGTCGTTGTAGGAATCGCCGGATGCGAACACCTTGAGGTTCATGGAGTGGAAGCCCTCCACCGCATGCTTCTTCCCATCCTTCTGCCGCAGCTTGTAGCCGGTTATCATATTCTTATCGTCGACAATCAGAGTGTTGCAGAAAATGGTAGGCCATGCCAGCTGCTTCATAAGGGGCTGTGCGAACTGGTCAAAGGTATCGGAGAGAATCACTGCCTGGGTGAATGTCCTGAGCTCATCCATAAAAGCCTTGGCGCCGTCAAGCGGCTTCATTGTGGCAATCACATCCTGGATATCCTTAAGTGTAAGGCCATGCTCCTTGAGAATCTCAATCCTTCCCTTCATAAGGACATCGTAATCGGGGATGTCGCGGGTGGTGAGCCTGAGCTTCTCTATCCCGGTCTTCTCGGCCACATTGATCCAGATTTCAGGTACTAAGACTCCCTCGAGGTCAAGGCAAACAACAAACATATTCTCTCTCCGTCGTAAAAGTGTATAGTCACTATATTTTTTGTTATTAAAAATATCAATATATGTATTGAAAAAACCTTGCAGAATTTGTATTATTTTGCGAATAAAGGAAATAATTATGGATCTTGAGAAAAAATTAAGAAACATCGGTATCAGCGCGCATATCGATTCCGGAAAGACAACTCTTTCTGAGCGTATCCTCTTCTATTGCAACAAGATACACGCTATCCACGAGGTGCATGGAAAAGACGGCGTAGGCGCCACCATGGACTCCATGGAGCTGGAGCGTGAGAGAGGAATCACCATTGCATCTGCAGCGACAAATGTAGTATGGAAAGGTATCCCTATCAACGTAATCGACACCCCGGGCCACGTAGACTTCACTGTAGAGGTTGAGCGTTCCCTCAGAGTACTGGATGGAGCTATCCTGGTCCTCTGTTCTGTCGGCGGTGTCCAGTCACAGTCTATAACAGTAGACCGTCAGCTCAAGCGGTACAAGGTTCCACGCCTGGCATTTGTGAACAAGTGCGACAGAACCGGTGCAAACCCATACAAGGTAAAGGAGCAGCTCCACGACAAGCTGGGCCTGAACTCTGTGCTCATGCAGATTCCTATCGGACTCGAGGACAAGCTTGAAGGTGTTGTCGACCTGGTGAAGATGAAGGCTATCTACTTCCGCGGAGACAACGGTCTTGATGTTGTGGAGGAAGATATCCCTGCAGACCTCAAGGACGAGGCAGAGGAGAAGAGGGAGCTTATGCTGGATGCTGCATCCATGTTCTCCGACGAGCTTGCAGAAGCATACCTGAACGGCGAAGAGATTCCTCAGGAGATGATCCACGAGGCAGTGCGCAAAGGTGTTCTGGCACGGGAACTGGTTCCTGTATTCATGGGATCCGCATATAAGAACAAAGGTATCCAGCCTCTTCTGGACGCAGTAGTGCGCTATCTGCCTGCTCCTGAGGATGTTGAGAACACAGCTCTTGATCTGGATGACGGCGAGAAGGAGATAATCCTCAAGTCAGATCCGAGAATGCCTACTGTAGCCCTTGCATTCAAGCTTGAGGACGGACAGTACGGTCAGCTCACATACATCAGAATCTACCAGGGCGTGATCAAGAAAGGCGACGAGCTTTATAACACAAGATCCAAGAAAAAATTCAAGGTCGGACGTCTTATCAGGATGCATGCCTCCACAATGGAAGATATAAGCGAAGGCGGCTGCGGAGATATCGTGGCGCTGTTCGGCGTTGACTGTGCCTCTGGCGACACATTCTGTAATCCATCACTCAACTACTCAATGACATCCATGTATGTTCCGGACGCAGTTATCTCCCTCTCCATCAAGCCGGTGGACAAGAAGGCCGCAGACAACATGGCAAAGGCTATAAACCGGTTCACAAAAGAGGACCCGACATTCCGCTGCTATGTGGATGAGGAATCCAACGAGACTATCATCTCCGGTATGGGCGAGCTCCACCTGGATGTTTATGTAGAGAGAATGAAGAGAGAGTACAAGGCCGAGGTTACCACAGGTGCACCTCAGGTTGCTTACCGCGAGACCATAACCAAGAGGGCAGACTTCGAGTACACACACAAGAAGCAGTCCGGCGGTTCAGGTCAGTATGGTAAGGTATGCGGATTCATCGAGCCTCTCAACGAAGAGGGCAAGAACTACGAGTTCGTAAACGAGGTGAAGGGTGGAAAGATTCCTACCGAGTACATCCCTGCTGTCGACAAAGGGTTCCAGGCTTCCCTTGCAAAAGGTCAGCTGATCAAGTTCCCTGTTGTAGGCGTAAAGGTTACAGTAAACGACGGTCAGTCCCACCCGGTCGACTCCTCCGATATGGCATTCCAGCTGGCAGCTATGGGCGCATTCAAGGAAGCTTATATGAAGGCTGCACCGGAGATCATGGAGCCTATCATGAAGGTCTCTGTAGAAGGTCCTACCGAGTTCCAGGGCAATATCTTCGCCAGCATCAACCAGCGGCGCGGTATGATTGTCTCCTCAGTTGAGGACGGTGCGATCTGTCATGTCGAGGCAGAGGTTCCACTCTCTGAGATGTTCGGATATTCAACAGTTCTCCGTTCCCTTACACAGGGAAAGGCTGAGTTCACCATGGAATTCCAGAAGTATGGAAAAGTTCCAAAGTCTGTTTCTGAAGAGCTTATCAAGAAGTATCAGGAACAGAATAAAAAATAAGGAGAAGAGCTATGGATAAATCAATACTTACAAGCAAAAGCCCGCTGCGTGTTCTTGAGGAGAGCGTGAAGGGCGGACTTGACAAGGGCAAGGTTACTGTGATCGCATCCAAGAAGGGTGTGGGAAAGACAGCATGTCTTGTTCATATCGCCATCGAGAAGCTGCTTGAGGGAAAGCAGGTGCTCCATGTCTCATTCTCCAAGCGGACTGACTACATAATCAGCTGGTACGAGGATCTTTTCAACGAGCTGGCAGCAGCCAAGAAGGTTGAGAATGTTGCGGAGCTCAAGGAAGAGACCATGAAGAACCGCGTGATTATGAGCTTTGTTCAGGACGGCATTGTTGACAAGCAGATCCTGGCAAGCCTCGAGGCAATGATCGGACCGGGCAACTTCAAGGCCGACACAATCATCGTAGACGGCTACAACTTCCAGAAGGCGACCAAGGCAGACCTGGACCTCCTTAAGGATTTTGCAAAGAAGATGAATGTGGAGATCTGGATCAGCGCATCGCTCAAGGCAGACGACGTTATCTTCGATGCAAACGACTTCCCTGTGGAGCTTACAAAGTTCAAGGACGATGTTGATATCATCATCTCCCTGCGGTTCAAGAACGATGTCATCCAGATGAAGGTTGTCAAGGACGAGGGCGGCGATGTGGAGGGCGACATCAAGCTTATGCTGGATGCAAAGACTCTGCTGATTGCTGAGAAATAATTATAAAGCTGTGATAAGAGGAAGGCACTCCGAAATGGAGTGCCTTTTTTATGCATTTTCTGTATATTTCGGCTGCTGTACCAGAGCACTTTGAAAAAGAGAAATAATCTGATATATTTTTTGTATGAACATTTCCGATATATTTGATCTTGTTTCGACAACAGAGCTGCCGGAGTACAACTCGACCGGCTATTACTATAAGCACAAGCGGACAGGTTGCCAGGTCTTCCATATTAAGAACACAGACCCCGAGAACTTGTTCGCCTTCATATTCCAGACCCCGGCGTCTGACAACTGTGGCACAGCCCATATCATGGAGCATTCTGTGCTGGCCGGCTCTGAACACTTCCCAGTGAAGGACCCTTTCCTCCAGCTCTTGAAGGGGAGCGTCTACACATTCCTGAATGCCATGACCTATCCGGACCGCACCGTGTATCCAGCCTCCACTGTGGTGGAGAAGGACTACTTCAACCTGATGAAGGTGTACGGGGATTCGGTATTCTTCCCGCTGCTTCGCAAGGAGACTTTTATGCAGGAGGGAATACGCCTTGAGAAGAACCCTGATGACAAGCTGGAGTGGCAGGGTATTGTATACAACGAGATGAAGGGGAGCTACAGCGACCAGGCAGCCATACTGGATGAGTATTCCCGGCGCACCCTGTTCCCAGATACAGCCTACAAATATGATTCAGGTGGTGTTCCCGATGCTATAACCGAGCTGACATACGAGCAGTTCCTGGCTTTCCACAAAAAGTATTACAGCCCATCCAACTGCCGCATCTTCCTTTATGGAAACATTGATACCGAGAAGCAGCTTGAGTTCCTGGAGAACGAGTTCCTGTACCGCTTTGATTCCGACACTGGTCAGAGCCCCTGCGTGCCGCTGCAGAAAAAATATGATAAGCCTTTCAGGTTCGATACCACTTGTCCTGCCTCGAGGGATGCATCAGGCAGCGCATCCTTAAGCTGGCTCTGCAGGGAATCCATCGATGTGGACTATGTGATAAAAGCCCGGATTCTTTCAGACATCCTTCTGGATAATCCATCATCCCTCTTGTACAGGCGCATTGTAGAGTCTGACATAGCCGAGGATGTGGCCTCTGTCACCGGAGTCTATTCAGGCATACGGCAGACTATATTCAATGTCGGAGTGCGGGGAATAGAGAAGGAGAAGGTGGGCGAGTTCGAGACCTTTATAGAGGATCAGCTTAAGGATATAGCAGCTGGGCCCATAGATAAGACACTGGTAGAGGCAGCCCTGAGCAAGGCCGATTTCCGTATGAAAGAACTGAAGGTGCGGTTCGGCATGGTGCTCCTGGGACGCATAATGCCGGGCTGGCTCTACACCGGTTCCCCCACAGCTACGCTGTGCACAGAGGCGGCTCTGGGGCGGCTCAAGGCTGCATACCAGGCCGACAGCGCTCTTTTCAACAAGTTCATAGAGAGCGAGCTTATAGCAAACCGCCACAGGAGCCTTGTCTCTGTGTTCCCGGGGCCCGAGCCCCAGGAACGGGAACCGGGCGGGGAGGCATCGGATTACGACAGCACTCTGTTTGAGGCCTACAAGAAGAAAGCAGACAACCCTGAGGACCTGAAAAAAATACCGGTTCTGCATAAAACTGATATTCCGTACGGCGTGGAGAAGCCTGACTTTGTAAAGACAACTCAGGGTGGCAATACCATCTACAAGAAAAGAATTTTCACGGGTGGCATAGTCTACACCGACTTCTTCTTCGATGTCTCTGCCCTGGGTGATGAGCATCTTATTTATATGCCGCTCCTGAACGGGCTTTTAGAGGAGGTGGGACTCCCAGGAATGCCGTACTATGAGGTGGCTTCCCGGATGGATACCCTGGCCGGCAGCTGGTTCATAACCACCTTCTGCGAGCCTTGCCTTGATGCCCCGGTACTCAAGCGTCTTATAATGCATTTTGCCTCACTTGAGGAGAAGACCTTCGAGGCTGCCAAGTTCATTCTTCAGATGGCGCAGCAGGGGCAGGTGACCGACCTTGAGCGTGTCAAGAATGTGATAATAAGCATGCGGAACGACCTTAAGGAGGAGATCCTGGACAACGGCAACAACATTGCCATGATGGCTGCCACTGCCAAGTTCTCTGAATCTTCCCACATGGCTGCACTGTGGAGCGGACTGCCTCAGCTTAAGTTCCTTGAGAGCCTTGATACCGACAATGAGACACAGATGAAAGAGATCGCAGCAATGCTCCTCTCTCTCCAGAAATATATCTTCAGCCAGAACAGGGTGGTGAGCATAGCGGCATCATCCGGCTGGGATATGGATGGATATGTGTCATACATTGACACACTGTTCAGTTCCGAGAGTTCTGACATTGTTCCGGCTGCAAAGCCTTTTGCTCCAGAACTGCAGTCAGACTGCTACACCACAAGCGCAATGGTTAACTACAACTCCATGGCCTTCAAGGTGCAGGAGAGGGCAAAGAATATGGATATGGTGGCCGAGGCAGTGCTCTCTCACATCCTTACCACAGGGCGGCTCTGGGAGACTGTGCGGATGGCTGGCGGCGCCTATGGCGTATCTGCAATGTCAGACTTCATAGATCATCTTTTCATCTTCACTTCATATCGGGATCCGTCGCTGGAAAAAACTTTCAAGGCCTTCATCCAGTCCCTTGAATATACTCAAGAGCATGGCATTCCTGAACACATCCTTGAGCAGGCTGTCATCACCATGGTGGGGCGCGACCTGCGTCCAAAGACACCGGGAGCCAAGGCTCTTGAGGAGTGTGTGCGTGATCTGAAGGGACTTATCTGGGAACTTAAGAAAAAGCGGCGGGAAATACTGCAGAAACTGACAGTCCATGATATAATGGAGACAGCTGCTGCCCTCAAGGCAGCATCTGAGAAGGCCGCACTGGTGACAATCGCCGGAAGGCAGTCTGTGAAAAAAGAGGAATCGTTCATAAAGCAGAGAGGCTTCAGGGTAACTGACCTTTCAATCTGACCAAAAGGAGAAGCTATGGCAACAGAAGAGAACAAAATTATCTACTCGATGATCCGGGTTAGTAAATCATACAATCAGAAGAAGATTCTCGAGGATATCTATCTTTCCTATTTCTACGGAGCAAAGATCGGTGTTCTGGGCCTTAACGGCGCTGGTAAATCGTCCCTTTTGAAGATTCTGGCAGGGGTGGACAAGGAGTTCAACGGCGAGACTGTTGTAGCACCTGGATACACCATAGGATATCTGGAGCAGGAGCCTAAGCTGGATCCCGAGAAGACTGTGAAGGAAGTGGTTCAGGAGGGAGTTGCCGAGACAGTTGCCCTCCTTAAGGAATATGACGAGATAAATGAATCATTCGGCAAGGAGATGACCGACGACGAGATGGACAAGCTCCTGGCAAGGCAGGGAGAGGTCCAGGAGAAACTGGACAACATGGGTGCCTGGGATCTCGATTCCAAGCTGGAGCTGGCTATGGATGCACTCCGGTGTCCTCCCGAGGATACTAAGATCGCAGTCCTCTCCGGAGGCGAGAAACGCCGTGTTGCACTATGCCGCCTTCTTCTGCAGAAGCCCGATATCCTGCTCCTGGACGAGCCTACCAACCATCTGGATGCCGAGACTGTAGCATGGCTTGAGCACCATCTGCAGCAGTACGAAGGCACTGTCATTGCAGTAACCCACGACCGGTACTTCCTGGACAACGTTGCAGGCTGGATCCTTGAGCTTGACCGGGGCAAGGGTATTCCTTGGAAGGGCAATTACTCATCCTGGCTTGAGCAGAAGGAGAAGCGCTTAGCACTTGAGGAGAAGCAGGAGACCGAGCGTCAGAAGACCCTTAAGAGAGAGCTTGAGTGGATCCATATGAGTCCCAAAGGACGGCACGATAAGTCCAAGGCAAGAATCAATGCCTACGAAAATCTTCTTAAGCAGGAGAGCGCACAGCGTGACAAGGACCTCCAGATCTATATTCCTGCAGGACCACGGCTTGGAGATAAAGTCATTGTGGCGGAAAATGTGACAAAGAGCTATGGCGACCGAATCCTGGTTGAGAACATGAGCTTCAACCTGCCTGCCGGCGGAATCATAGGTGTAATCGGCCCTAACGGTGCAGGTAAGACCACGCTCTTCAAGATGATAACAGGACAGGAGAAGCCAGATTCAGGCACTATCACTCTTGGCGAGACAGTTAAGCTGGCATATGTTGAGCAGACCCGCGAGAAGGTTGATCCGAAGAAGTCAATCTATGACGTAATCTCCGGCGGTAATGAGATAATCAAGCTTGGAAACAGGGAGATCAATGCCCGTGCCTATGTGGCGCGCTTCAACTTCTCCGGCGCAGACCAGCAGAAGCTTACCGGTGTCCTTTCGGGCGGTGAGCGGAACCGTGTCCAGCTGGCCATGATGCTTAAAGAGGGAGCTAATGTGCTGCTCCTGGACGAGCCTACCAACGACCTGGATGTAAACACCATGCGGGCTCTGGAGGAGGGTATCCTGAACTTTGCCGGCTGTGTGATCGTAATTAGCCACGACCGGTGGTTCCTGGACCGTATCTGTACCCATATACTGGCATTCGAGGGAGACAGCAAGGTGTTCTGGTTCGAGGGCAACTTCTCGGAGTACGAGGAGAATAAGAAAAAGCGTCTTGGCATTGATGCAGACCAGCCGCACCGGATCAAGTACCACAGCCTTACAAGAGACTGATAAGCTCGTATAGGATTGCGGCGGTAAGGCCCCAGATGACTTTATCGCCGTATTTATAGACATAGATATTCCGCTTTCCGTTGGCCCATGAGCCGTAGTAGCGCTTGGGCAGACCCAGTTCCTTGACAGGGAAGCTGCCGGTCTCGGTGTAAGATTCCACCTGGTAAATCTCTGGTTTTTTCTCTGTAAAGAAGGAGGCAGGCACTGCGAAAATCTCTGCAACCTCTTTTTTGTTAGGTGATGTCTCTGCCAGGCTTTCTATATGCAGCACCCCTATAAAGACATGGATTATGGCATCTCTGTGGGAGACTATGCAGCCTGCCTTTGCGGTAATCGCCACCTGGGATCTCTCTATTCCCAGCTCCTCCACAGTCTCCCGTACTGCACACTCCTCGGGAGTCTCTCCGTTTTCCACCATACCGCCTGGAAAGCATATCTCCCCGGCCTGCCTGATACCTTTGGCCCTGAGCTCGAAGAGCAGCGACTCTTTATTGCTGCCTATGAATGGGACTAATACCGAGAAATGTTTTTTGAGCCTTTTCCCCAAGAGAAAAGGCTCATCTGGAAGTGAAGCTATAAGTGAATTGTAGAAGTTCAAGGTCAGTTGCTGAAAGCGTTCTTGGCGTCGTTCACATCTTTCTTGGCTTTAGTTTCGCCTTTCTTTTCCTCTGACTTAGCCTTGTCGCCGATCTGCTTGCCAGCATCCTTGCCGCCTTCTTTTATCTCTTTACCAGCTTTCTTGGTACCTTCTTTGATGTCCTGACCAGCCTGCTTTACGCTTTCCTTAGTCTGAAGCCAGAATTTTTTTGCCTTGCCTTCCTCAGAGAATGCAAAAGTTGGTGCAAGAATTGAAAATGTAAAGATTACTGTAATAAGTACGATTAATTTTTTCATGATATTCTCCTTTGACGAGAAAATAAAAAAGATAGTCCCCAGGGGAGTCGAACCCCTCTTTTAAGAATGAGAATCTCATGTCCTAACCAATAGACGAGGGGACCATCAATTTCTACCTGCCCGGTAGGGACTTGAACCCCAAATGCAAGAGCCAGAATCTCGTGTGTTGCCAATTACACCACCGGGCAAAGACAATTAACATTACATAATTGACAGATAATTGTCAACAGTCTTTATCTTTTAAAAAATTATAATAATAATCCAGGCTGTCCACCATTGCCTCCCAGGAAGCCTCGATTATGTTCTCTGAAACACCTATTGTATCCCATTCCTGCTTCTTGTCGGAGGACCGGATAAGTACCCTTACCTTGGCTGCTGTCGCCGACTGCGGGTCGTAGATTCTTACCTTGTAGTCGATAAGGGAGATGCTCTTGAGGAACGGGTAGAGGGGCTGCAATGCTCCCTGCAGCGCCACATTCAGGGCATCCACAGGACCTACGCTGATTCCCGCCCCCATTACATTCTTGGTAGCAGTGGTCATGAAGACCCGGGCTACAGTCTTGGCAGGTGCCTCGCCAGTCTTGAACGACTCAAGGTGATAGTTATTCAACTCCATGAAAGGCTTGTACTTCTTAAGGCACTTTGCGATAAGGAGCATGAAGGAGGCCTCGGCGGCCTCGTATTCGTAGCCGGCAGCCTCTTTGTTCTTGAGCAGCTTGAGCACTTTCTGCACCTCGGGGCTGTTCTTGTTGAAGTCGCCGAACTTCTTCATCTTGGCAAGCACTGTCGATTTGCCCGAAAGCTCGGAAAGGAGTATCTGCCTGTAGTTGCCCACAGCAGATGATGACACATGCTCTATCAGGTTGCCTGACTTTAATACGACATCGGTATGGAGTCCCGCCTTGTGGCTGAATGCTGCCTCGCCCACATAAGGCTGCCGCTTGTCTGGCAGTATGTTGGCCAGCTCGAAGAAATAGCGGGAAGTATGGGTCATAAGGTGGAGAGCGTCTGCCACATTCACAGTGTTCATGGTCTTAAGGCAGATGTCCGGCGCCAGGACACACAGGTTGGTGTTACCGCACCGCTCTCCCCAGCCGTTTATAGTTCCCTGCGCATGGTCTATATTGTCAAACTCTATGGCAGTGAGGGAGTTGGCCACCGCAGTGCCGCAGTCGTTGTGGAAATGGACTCCTATAGGGGGATATTTCTTAAGGTCGATGTTTGAGAGAGTCTTGTGCAGCTGCATCGGAAGTATACCGCCGTTTGTGTCGCACATAACAAGACGTACTGCACCAGCCTCTGCGGCTATATCCATGGTCCTGAGTGTATATTCCCTGTCCACCAAGAGACCGTCGAAGAAGTGCTCCAGGTCAAAGATGACTTTGCAGCCGTGGTCAGTCAGGAATTTCACCGACTCAAATATCATCTCCAGGTTCTTCTCCGGGTCTACACCCAGAACTTTTTCCGCATGGGCTCTGGAAGCTTTTCCTACCAGGGTCACATACTCGGTCTCTGCCTTGAGAAGCGACTGCAGATGAGGATCTTTCTCAGTCTTATCCTTCGGATTCTTTGTAAAGCCGAATGCAACTATCTTGGCATGGTTCAGCTTCACCTTCTTTATCCGCTCGAAATAGAGGGCATCCTTCTTGTTTGAGGAGGGGAAACCACCCTCGATAAAATCTATCATCAGGTCATCCAGCTTGCGTGTGGCCAGAATCTTGTCTGCCAGGCTGAAGTTGATATCTATTCCCTGGATTCCATCCCGGAGTGTGGTGTCGAAAAGTTCTATCTTTTTCATTCTGCCTCGCTCTCGCTGCTTATCTTGGATTTATTCAGCGCATTCAGATATGCCTTGGCACTTGCTTCCAGAATGTTTGTGGAAGCACCTTTTCCAGAGAATTTCTTTCCATCCACGTTGATGATGACCGAAGCTTCTCCGACCGCCAGACGGCTTGGGCTTACTGCCTGGATAAGGAACTCCTCCAGCACTGCGTGGAGTCCGGTCACCCTGTCTATGGCGTTGAAGACAGCAGAAATAGGACCATCGCCGATAGCTGCCTCCTGCTTTGTCCCGTTGGCATCCTCTATCTCTACAGTTGCGGTAGATATTCCTGAGTTGCCCGACAGGATGCTGAAGTATTTCATCCGCATTGTGTCGGTCTTCTTTCCCAGCTCGTCGTTTACAATTGCTATGATATCCTCATCATAGACCTCGGTCTTGCTGTCTGCTGTCTTGAGCAGGATAGGATAGATCTTCTTGAACTCGTCGGAGGTGAGCTTGAAGCCCAGCTGCCGCACCCGTTTCTTGAAGCCGCTTATGCCTGAGTGGCGTCCCAGGACTATATCGTTGTGGTCACGGCCTATGCTTTCGGGGGACATGATCTCGTAGGTCTCCCTGTTCTTTATAACTCCATCCTGATGGATGCCAGCCTCGTGGGCAAAGATATTCTCTCCCACCACCGGCTTGTTCTTCGGAACAGGGTAGTTGATGGTGTTTGCCACCAGCCGCGATGTGTTGTAGATCTGCTTTGTGTTGATTCCGGTCGAGAAGTGGAGCAGGTCCTTGCGCACGCTGAATACCATGGCCAGTTCCTCAAGGGATGCATTTCCGGCCCTCTCTCCGATTCCGTTCACTGTCACCTCGGCCTGACGCGCACCTGCCTGGATACCCGAAATTGTGTTTGCTATAGCCAGCCCCATGTCGTTGTGGCAGTGGACCGAAAGAATAACCTTGTCGATGTTCGGCACATTGTTCTTTATAGCCTGGATAAGGGCGTAGAACTCAGACGGAGTGGTATAGCCCACTGTGTCTGGGATATTGATGATCCTTGCTCCTGCGTTGATGACTTTCTCCAGCACTCTGAAGAGGAACTCCGGGTTGCTCCGGGTTGAATCCTCGGGGGAGAACTCCACCTGGTCGGTGAATCTGCGGGCATAGCGGACCGCCTTGGCTGCCATGGAAATGACCTCGTCCTCCCTCTTCTTGAGTTTGTACATCATATGGATAGGGGAGGTTGCGATAAAGGTATGGATAAGAGGATTTGCCGCACCTTTGAGTGCTTCGGCAGCAGCGTCTATGTCGGCAGGGAGGGCTCTGGCAAGGGCTGACACACCTGTAGTGCGCACATTCTCGGCAATCAGTTTGACTGCCTTCATCTGCACTGGAGATGAGATTGGAAATCCTGCCTCTATGTTATCCACACCCAGCTTTGCCAGCTGCTCTGCAATGTCCAGTTTCTGCTCTGGGCTCATGGCAGCACCGGGAGCCTGTTCTCCGTCTCTGAGGGTGGTGTCAAAAATCCTTATTTTTTCCATAATATCCTCGCTTGTTAAAAAGCGGTTTTTGCTTTATACTATTATCGGAGAGTTATATGAAAAAATCAACTGCTTTTATTATATGTATCTTATTAGTATTATGTTGTGGATTTCTGGCCGCTGATGACAGCCTCAAGGAAGGCGATGCAATCATGTGTCCAGCCGGACTTTTCCCGGACAGGGGCTACTACGGTGCCTCCGACTCCTTTGCTGTAGGAAGCATAGTTAAGGTTACAAACAAGTCAAACAGCAAGTCAGTTGATGTCTATATTGTGGACAAGTCAGACTCCTTCATGGTTCTCTCCTATGATGCTGCACTGAAGATCGGCATAAAGCGCAAGAACAGCGAGGTGGTTCAGGTTTCTGTGATAAGAGCCTCCAGCGTGGCCAGAACCGAGAAGCAGCAGGATAAGATAGTTCCAGTTGCCAAGAAGAGCTACCAGCTTCTCCCGGATGGAGTAGCGGCTTCAAAGGCTCAGGATGCGGCTCCAGCCCAGGAGAAAGCTCCTGAATCGGCACCGGCAGCAGCTCCAGCGGCAGAGCAGACTCCAAAGAGTACTCCTGCCCCGGCAGTAAGACCTACTGCAGCACCTCTTTCTCAGGATGATGAAGAGGCTGTATTCGAGAATATCAAGGATAAAGTGGTGGCTTTCATTGCTGCCGATGATGTGGACCCGACCGCAGCCAGATATGTTTCTGCCGACACAGTGGGCAAGAGCCTTCCAAGGCCGGCCGGCACCTTCTATGTGCAGCTTGGATTCTTCTCCAGCCTGGATAATGCAGAGCAGATCGCATATACAGTCCAGACCAGCTACCCAGTGCTTATTGTAAGCAAGGAGATGTCCACCTATGTGGGGTACCGCGTTCTTGCAGGACCTGCACCTCTGGCAGACAAGGAGGATGTCCTGGGCGACTTTAGGGATGCCGGATTCCCCGATGCCTTTGCCAGCTTAAATGAGTGAGCTGCTCTTTGATTTTGATAACGAAGTTCCTCAGAAACCTGTGAAGGAAGATCCTGAAGCACGGATAATCCAGCTTTCAGAACTGCTCCGCAGATATCAGAATGAATACTATGTGCACTCCCGGCCTTCTGTCTCCGATGCCGAGTACGACCGTCTCTTCGACGAGCTGCAGGCGCTGGAGAACCAGTATCCAGAGCTGAAAAAACCAGATTCTCCAACCCTCCGGGTAGGGTCTGACCTTGAGGCTGACTTTGCCGAGGTGGTTCATGCTATCCCTGTATTAAGCCTTGATAAAACCCACTCTAAGAACGAACTGATGAACTGGGTCCTTAAGACCGAGAAAAACTGTGGGAAAGCAGAGTTCATAGCCGAGGAGAAGATAGATGGTGTCTCCATAGTCCTGACCTACAAGGATGGCCTTTTAGTGCAGGCGGCGACCCGTGGAAACGGCTTTGTCGGCAACGATGTCACAGCAAATGTAAAGACTGTCAAGAGCATACCCCTTAAGCTTACAGAACCGGTGGATCTGACAGCCAGGGGGGAGATCTATCTGCCCCTTGAGGCATTTTCGCAGGTGAATGACCGTCTGGATGTTCCCTATGCCAACCCACGTAACTTAGCTTCCGGCACACTGCGGCGCCAGAAGAGCTCCGAGGCGGGTGAGATACCTCTGGACAGCTTTATTTACGAAGGTTTTTTCCCCGAGAAAGATACCCTGGCTACTCATAAACAGGTGCTGGATAAACTGCGAAAACTCGGTTTCAAGGTGAATAGCCGCACAACTCTGTTCTCGGCCGGAGATTCCCAGGCAATAGCAGACTACATAGAGAAAGAGCGGGAGGAGCGTAAAACCCTTCCATACGAGATAGACGGCCTTGTGATCAAGCTGAATGACATAAAGATGAGAGAGGAACTGGGGTATACCGGTCACCATCCACGGTGGGCCATAGCCTACAAATTCCAGGCCCCGGAGGGAATCTCGACAGTCAAAGGTATCGATGTTCAGGTGGGCCGCACAGGCCGTATAACTCCGGTGGCCCGTATAGAACCTGTCCTGGTGAGCGGTTCCACAGTCTCCAACGTGACACTCCACAACCAGGATTATATCGACATGCTGGAGCTGGCAGTAGGGGATAAAGTTACAGTCTCCAAGCGGGGCGATGTTATTCCAGCGGTAGAGGCTGTGGTGGAGAAGAACGAAGCGGGAAACCCTGTCTGGAAGATGCCTTCCACCTGCCCTGTATGCGGCAGCACCCTGGTTCTGGATGGAGCCCATCATTTCTGCAAGAACCTGCAGTGCAGCGCCCGGGTCAAGGGACAGATCATCTTCTTCGCATCAGTTGCCCAGATGGATATAGAGACACTGGGAAGCGAGACTATCGAGTTCCTTGTGGACAACGGCTTTATCCACAGCATTTCAGAACTCTACACCTTCGACTTCCACAAGCTGAAGGATTATCCAGGTTTTGGCGACAAGAAAGTGGACCTAATAATCAAAGGGCTTGAGAAGAGCAAGGGAACCGAATATCTCAAAGTTCTCTCTTCCTTGGGTATTCCCGAAATCGGAAACAAGGTCAGCGAGACCCTCATAAAAAACGGCATCGATTCCATCGACAAACTGTACGAGGTGGTGGATTCAGGCGATATAGGGCATCTCACATCCTTCGAAGGAATCGGAGAGAAGACTGCCCAGGTTCTTATAAAAGAATTCTCGTCCCCGGCACTCCGGGAGCAGATAGCGGCACTGCGGCAGGCAGGGCTTAAGTTCCAGCAGGAGGAGCCGCTTCAGAAAGAGCTTATAAACAACAACTTCCAGGGGCAGTCCTGGTGCATCACAGGCAGCTTTATAAACTTCAGGCCCCGTACTCTGGCGGCGGCTGAAATAGAAAAGAGGGGAGGCAAGGTGGTCTCCCAGGTGACAGGCAAGACAACTCATCTTCTGGCAGGAATAGATCCGGGAAGCAAACTGGACAAGGCAAGGGCCAACGGAATCACTGTCGTTGTAGACGAGGAGGAATTTATGCGCCTCCTGGCAGAGGGTTGAAAATCTTTCTTTTAGGACTTACAATTCAATCAAGAGGATACTACTATGGATGAACAGCTTTTTCAGCAGATTAAAGGAAATATAGATCAGGTTCTGGAGCAGCTTGCCGCTTCTACGGCACGGGCTGGCCGGAAGGAAAGCGATGTGCGCCTTATGTGCGTGACCAAGACCAAGCCTTATGAATATGTGGAGGCTGCCTATAAGACAGGAGCGCGCCTTTTCGGCGAGAACCGTGTGAACGAGCTTTCCGAAAAGTTTGCAAGCTTTTACCCCGACGGAGAGGTGCATCTTATAGGACATCTGCAGCGGAACAAGGCCAAGGATGCGGTGAAATATGCATCCTCCATCGACTCTATCGACAAGTTCGAGACAGCAGTGGCTGTGAACAAATATTGCCAGGAGTTCAACAAGAAAATCGATATTCTCCTTGAGTACAACACAGCAGAGGAGGCTTCCAAAAGCGGCTTCACTTCCGAGGATGATTTCTTTGCGACAATCGATAAAATCAGGGAACTCCCTAACATCAACATCCGTGGTCTTATGACAGTAGGGCCTCTCTATGCCGACCTTGCGACACAGGAGGGGCGCGATGCAGTGCGTGGTGCTTTCCGCCATTTAGTCAAGCTTTTCAACGCAGTGGATGTGCGTCATCCCGACCTTAAGATCAAGGAGCTTTCCATGGGAATGTCCTCCGATTTCGACATTGCCATTGAGGAGGGATCCACCATTATCCGCATAGGAACCAAACTTTTTGGAGCACGCCAGTATAATATATGAGAAGGACTCTGGCTCTGCTGCTTATTCTTCTGTTATCTCTGCCTGCAGGTCTTTTCGGGGCCGATACCAAATCAAGCAGTAGCAGCAAGGATAAAGATAATGAGCTTGAAGATGTCTATCCAGACCTTCTGCCGGAACCTTATGATCCTGATGAATATCCTGCATGGACCAAAAAGACCCGCCGTTTTGTGGTAGTCTTTGTAGGAAGCTATCCCCTTTCGGTCTTCTTCACCAAGCTGGGGATGGATTTATATGACTGGGGTTACCACGATTTCAGTTCTGAGTATTCTCCTGCTATTTTGGGTGGTGGCGGCGATAAGAGCCGTAAGATGACTACCAAGGAGATAAAGAAGGTCACAATAGCGGCCCTGGCTGTTTCCGGCTGTGTTGCGGTGGCAGACTTCATTATCCAGGAGATAAAGGAGAATAAACGGGCCAAGGCGGCAAAGGCTGCGGAAAAGAAATGGAAAAAATCGAAATGACTGTAGAGGCTCTGGAAACTCCTCTCCGGGCCGACCGCTATATAGCTGAGCATACCGATATAAGCCGCAGCCGTCTGAAAGGGGAGTGCATCTTAAGAATCAATGGAAAAGAGGCAAAGCTCTCAAAAAATGTCTCCGAAGGCGATGTTATAAGCCTTGAGATTGCCGAGGTCAAGGGGCCTGAGAATATCGAGCCCCAGAAGATGGATCTGGATATAATCTATGAAGATGACAATGTTATTGTGCTGAACAAGGAGCAGGGGATGGTGGTTCACCCCGCTGCAGGCAATTTCCAGGGCACTCTGGTCAACGGCCTTCTTGATTATGTCTCCGGTATCGAGGAAGAGTTTGATGATGATACTGTCCGCCCCGGCATTGTCCACCGTCTGGACAAGGATACGTCAGGGGTCATAATCATAGCCAAGAATCCACAGACCCACGAGTTTCTCTCTAAACAGTTCCGGGACAAGGTGACCCGCAAGACCTATATTGCCATAGTTCGGGGCCGGCTCCCTAAAAAGCACGATATAATCGACACCTACATAGTCAGAGACCGGCAGAACCGGAAGAAGTTCACTGTCCCGTCCGGCCCCAAGGGAAAGGAGGCTGTAACCGAATATCAGGTGGAGAAGGAGTTCGGCAGCTACACACTTTGCAAGCTGTTCCCCCATACTGGCCGCACCCATCAGCTCCGGGTCCACATGCAGCACCTGAATACTCCCATACTGGGCGACCCTGTCTATTCCCGGGCCGACAGCCGTTTTCCTGATGCCACATTGATGCTCCATGCCGCAAGCCTTGAGATATTTATCCCCGGGGTGGAGACCAAGATGATGTTCTGCGCTCCTGTGCCCAGGCGCTTTGAGGAGGTGCTGGATCAGCTTTCCAAAGGAAATGAGCGATGAAGCTGTTCACCATTTTCCAGCCCTACGAGGTGACCAACACCTATCTGCTGCATCAGGACGGGGAAAGAAATGCAGTTATAGTGGATCCCGGCCGTTTTGACCTGAACCTCCTTAATCTGGTGGAGGATCATGATCTGTATATCTCCCATGTGCTTCTGACCCATTCCCACATAAACCACATCCGGGGAATCCCCACATTGATGAAGATTTACGATGCAGAGATTTACAGCATGAAGAGCACAATCTTTGATTTCAAGACTCATCTTATAACAGAAGAGACCACTTTCGAGCTGCCTGGCATGCATGTACGCTCTATTCCGGTGCCAGGGCACTCCGATGACTCTGTCATCTATATAATAGAGAACATGCTGTTCACCGGCGATACCCTTATGGCAGGCTACACCGGCCAGACTGCAGGCCTGTCGGAACAGAAGGCAATGACTGCGCTGATACGGAGAAAGATATTCGGCCTGGAGGGAGAATATCTGCTGCTTCCGGGGCATGGTTCCCCATCGACTTTGAGTGCCGAAAAGAAAAGCAATCTGCTTCTTCAGGAATAAGAACTATAATTTTTTCTTATACATAATCTCTGTTTTTCACTCTTTTTTATCTTAAATATGCAAAATCTCCAACTTTTTGATAATGTTTTGTTATCACTTTTTTTAAATTTATTATAAGGTTTTATTATGTAAACCATAAGATTTGATTGACAAAAACAAGTCTAGGGATGACAATTTATTAAACAAATCTTTAGGAGGAAACTATGAAAAAGATTATGGTTGTTATTTTCCTTATCCTTTGTATCTTACTAGTTTCTGAGACAGCTTTTGCCAAAGGAAAATCAGAAGGAGATTTCAAGGCAGTAATGGGCAGTTCCAGCTTAGGTGGAACATGGTATTCCGTCGCTTGTAAGATCGGTGCAGTTGCAGAGCAGTATGAGGGGCTTAATATAACAGTTCAGGCTACAGGCGGTGGAGCAGAGAACATCCGCCTCATGGCACAGAACGAGGCTCAGCTTGGACTGGCAGAGCCAAGCATCGCATCATATGCTTATAATGCAACAAGCATTTTCCAGGGAGATCCGCACAAGGATATCCGCTTCATCACAGACTTGTATCCAAACGCACTTTGCGCTATGGTTATGAAGAGCGGCGACATCAAGACATTCGAAGACCTCAAGACACCTGCAGGCGGAAAAAAGAAAGGATTCTGCTTCGGTTCACCAGGCTCAGGGGACGAGCTGGTATGGATCGAGGCTCTTTCCGGCTTCGGAATCACCAAAGATATGCTGGACTGGAGACCACTCTCCCATTCCGAGCGTGTAACAGCTTTCAAGGACCGCCAGCTTGAGTGCTTGGGTTATGCAACTGCATAGCCATCAGGCTCCATCATGGAGGCATCTGCTCAGACACCTATCCGTCTGCTTGCTATCGGCGGCAAAGACCGGGAAAAGATTCTGAAGGATTATCCGTGGTATGATCCGTACACAATCAAGGCAGGAATGTACAATGGTGTTGACGAGCCTGTTGAGACCATCAGTATCGGTGGCTATGTAATCGTAAATCAGGATGTTCCTGAGGAATTCGTTTACAAGATTCTCAAGGCTATGTATAGTAAAGAAGGTCTTGCTCAGGTACAGGGAGTTTCTGCAGGAACAAAGGCTGTAAGCCTGGAGACAGCTCTTGGCGGAAACAAGGATGGAAAGATTCTTCCATTCCACCCAGGTGCTACAAAATTCTATAAAGAAGTGGGCATGATTAAGTGATAAGTTGCCTTATGGGAAACCATAAGGCGATTTGATAAAAACTATAACGGAAGTTAATTTAGGAGGCAGAAAGAATGGGAAAGAAGTTATTTGTACTGGGAGCAGGTAATATTTGCGGCTGGTCTCTCAGAACTGTTTCAAAGCTTACAGATAATAGTCTTTTCGAGAAAATCACTATCGGTGACATCAATGTGGAGGGGGCCAACAAGCTGAAGGATGAGCTTAAGGACCCGAGAATTGATGTTGTTAAAGTTGATATTGTCAATGACGAGGCTGGTGCTATTGAGAAGATCAAAGGCTATGACCTGGTTATGGACGGCACCAAGATCAGTCTGAATGGAATCTCCACAAGAGTTATCCTCAAGGCTGGCTGTGACGGAATCAACCTGAATGGAATCGGAGCTGAGTATCAGTACAGCGATGGTTTCAAGGAAATCGGAAAGATTATGGTTCCTGGCTTCGGAATGACACCAGGTATGACAGATGCTATGGTACAGGCCGGATCTAAGCTGCTCGACAAGATCGACACAGTAAGAATCAGCCACTGTGCATACAGACCAATTGCTTACTCTCCATCCATCTTCGAGACAACCTCAATGGAGTACGACCCTGAGGATCCAGGAAGAATGGTATATGAGAATGGTGAATATATCCATGTTCCACCATTTGCAAGGGAAAGACTTATCCCGTCTCCTGCTCCTTATGGAGTGACTCCACAGTATATTATTCCTCATGCTGAGACCAGAACTGCTAAGCAGTGGCTCTGCAAGATCGGCAAGGAACCGCGGCTTATCGAGGTGCGCGGAACATGGCCACAGAAGAACATGAGGCTCATCAAGGCCCTCTATGAATGGGGCATCATGCAGAATGACACCTTCATCTGCGACGGCAAAGAGATGAAGATCATGGATGTTCTTGGCCAGTACCTGTATCAGAAGGAAGTTGGTCATACAACCGATTTCTACGGCTACTGCCTCTATATCCAGATGCTTGGCGAGCGGGATGGAAAGAAGTACGAGGAGGTATACTACCATACACACCCATCTTCCGACGGCAGCGTACCAGGCTGGGAAGGACTCAATGCATACATCAGGAACGTAGGTACACCGATGGGTGCAGGTGCAATCCTCATTGCTCAGGGCAAGAGCCACGGAACAGGCTGTGTAGTTCCAGAAGAGGCATTCGACTGCGAGGATGTATTCAGGATCTGTGAATCGACAGGCATCAAGGTACACCACACAGAAAGAGAGATTCCAGATTATAACTACTAATTTTTCTCTCTAAAAAATATCGGGCGGGTACGGCAAAAACCGTATCCGCCTTTTTTCTTAAAAAAAGTATTTGCAAAATATATATAAATAATGTTAGTATATTAGAAGGGGAGGAATAATGTCTAAGATTCTGAGTGTCGGTATCGATATCGGCACTACTACAACTCAGGTTATTTTCAGCCGTATCACAATAGACAACACAGCCTCCTATTTCACTGTTCCCCGCATATCTGTCCTTGATAAGGAAATCATCTACCAGAGCCCTGTTTTCTTCACTCCCCTGAAACAGCAGGTGTTC
>JAGCGL010000037.1 GCA_017649605.1 Spirochaetia bacterium | reverse complement strand
GTTTGATGATGAAATAGAATGATATACAACCGATACCACCTACGTCAGCAAGCGAGACATGTTGTGGTTTGATGATGAAATAAGATGAAATACACCCCGTTTCTTAATCTTCGTCGAATCTGTCTGAGCCTAGCTGCTGACAGAGCCACACATAAGGGCAATAATAACCATAATGTATCTCATAGCCTCAGTTATTATCCCGGCGCTTGCCGCCGAAAATCATCAGTAGGATGCCAATTATAATCAGATAGGCAGACATGATATCAAGGTATCATTGCTTTCTGCATAAATGCCCCGAGGGTGTCATCTCCTTCGGGGCGGCATTCTGAAATGTCAGGGTCAAACAACAAATCAGAGTGTAATGCTAAGAATTAAGCGTTCATGGTTGCAGAAATGCCTAAAATAGCGTATCTTTGTAAATAAAAAACAAAAAAAGCATGACACGTGAAGAGATGATTGCAAAAGGATTGACGCCCAATGAAACAAAGCATAACGGACATCGTAGGGCGTTCTTTCATGACTATAATCGACCCGGGACTTATATGATTACGATGGTGACGGAAGGGAGGAAACGTGTTTTTGGCTGTATCGAGGGGCATATCCGCGGCAAACAAGGAACGGCTGATTACCCTCATTTACATTGTTCTGCCCTGGGTTCTTTGGTTCTTCAGGAAGAAGTGAAGAAAATCCCCATGTTTTATCCTATGGTAGAGGTGTGGAAAGTGGCATTGATGCCAGACCACATTCACCTTCTGATAAATGTAAAGAAGAAGCTGCCAGCAGGGAAGCATTTGGGGAACATTGTGCGTGGTTTTAAGACTGGCTGCACGAGGGCTTGGTGGAAATTGGAGGATGAAGCGTCCTGTGGTGTGCCCTGTGGAGAAGCACAGGGCACGATGTTGCAGCGGAAAGATACCGGAGAAGCACAGGGCACAATGTTGCGGAGGGAGGATATGGGAGAAGCACAGGGCACGATGTTGCAGCGGAAAGATACCGGAGAAGCACAGGGCACAATGTTGCGGAGGGAGGATATGGGAGAAGCACAGGGCACAATGTTGCGGAGGGAGGATATTGGAGAAGCACAGGGCACAGTGTTGCGGAGGGAGGATATTGGAGAAGCACAGGGCACAGTGTCTCCGAGGGAGGATATGCGCCCCAGTGGAGAAATCCCGAGTACTGTGCCTGAGGTTTTTCCCTCGGGTTTACGGCCAGTTCTCTTTCAGGCGGGCTATCACGATCGCATTGTTATGAGAGATTGTACGTTAGATAATATCTTTCGCTATATGGAAGAGAACCCTTTTAGGGCGAAGCTTAGGGAAGAGACCCCAGATCTTATGCAACGCCAGCTACACCTGTGGATTCAAGGCCGCGAGTATGCGGCCTTTGGTAATCTTTTCTTGCTGAAATACCCAGAGACAGAACAGGTGTTTTTTCATCGGAGAAGCAAAGAGGGAATCCCTACACATCTCACCCCAGAGTATGATAAGGAAAAGACTCTGTTGCTCCAGCACGCAGAACAGGGCACTGTGCTGGTAACACCGGGCATATCTGAAGGAGAGAAGGGAGTTGTTCAAGCAGCCTT
>JAGCGL010000036.1 GCA_017649605.1 Spirochaetia bacterium | reverse complement strand
GTATGTGGGCAACCTGGTTTATTCAACAGGTTTTAGAGAAGTAAAAGATCTGTTTGCACAGTATGGGCAGGTAGGATATGTGAAGATTATTGAGGGCAAGGGCTTCGGCTTTGTGGAGATGGCTTCTGAGGAAGATGCTATCAAGGCCAAGGAAGCGCTCAACGGCTTTGAGTTCGGCGGACGCAAGCTCAAGGTTGACTTTGCAACTCCTAAGACCCCTAAAGAACAGCAGTAAAAAAAAAGAGCCTGTTTCAACGATGATACAGGCTCTTTTATTATAACCCCCGGCAGTTACGCCGGGAGAAAAGGAGAGGCTCAGAAGGGTATTTCATCCTCGTCAAAGAGGGTGTCGTAGAACTTGGTGGAGAAGTACTCTCCCTTGATCTCTGCTATGTTTACATCCTCGAGTTTGTTGCATCCTCTCAGGATGCCTTCTTCAATATCGTCTGCAAGAGGTATGGTGATCGACTTAAGTCTCTTGCAGTAAGAGAAAGCCAGTTCTTTTATAGTGCAGATGCTTTCGGGTACAACTATCTTTGTAAGCCTGTAGCATCTTGCGAACGCCTCGTTTCCGATTTTTTTCAGGCCATTTGAGAGGGTGATCGATGTAAGCCCCCTGCAGTTCTTGAAAGCCTTGTCACCGATGTCCTCGACCGTGTTCGGAACAATCAGTTCCTTCAATCCTGTGCACCGGCTGAATGCCCTTTTCTCTATGTGCTTAAGCCCCGACGGCAGATGTATCTCCTTAAGGCTTGAGCAGTCTTTGAAGGCTTCTTCCCCGATAACTTCAAGCGAATCCTGCAGCTCAATCTCCTCCAGACTGGTGCAGCCTCTGAAGGCCCGGAAATTTATCTTCCAAATGTTGCCAGTCAGCTTTATCCGCTTAAGGCTCTGGCAGTCAGCAAATGCACTGATAGGTATAGAATCCAGATCCTTGGGGAACACCACCTCCTCAAGATGCTCACATCCTGCAAAGGCATAGGGGAAGATATCACTGACCCATTCGGGAATAACATACTTGGTATCAGGCCTGTCCTCGGGATACTCCATGAGTACGGTTCCCCAGAAGAATACGCCATCCACCTTTTTCATGAAACTGCTGGGCATGGGAGCCTGCCTTGGATATTCCTCAAGAGAGCCGGTCAGCTTGTCAAAGAGTATTCCGTCCACACTGGTATATTTGGGGTTATTCTGATCCACCTCAATTCTTTCCAGATTGTCACAGTCCTTGAACGCTGATGACCTGATGGAAGTTACCCCGGCTCCGATATATACTGTTGTCAGATTTTCGCATCCTTCAAATGTGCCCTCTCCGATTGCCTCTACCGAATCTGGAATTGTTATTTCGGAAATATTGGAACCGCTGAATGCATAGTCATCTATGTATTTGACATTAGGACCTATCCCTATGTTTTCCAGCCAGGAATCCTGGAATGTGCCCTCTCTTATACTGTCGATGTCCGAGGGCAGGATTATTCCTTCTATTTCGCTTCCATTGAATGCTTCTTTTCCGATGCTTGTCACCGAATCAGGTATGACAAATTCTCCAATACCCCAACAACCATCGAAAGCATTGTCACCTATAGTCTTAAGCCCCTGTGGAAGAACCACATCGTCCAGGTTCGTGCAGCCAGAAAAGGCATATTCTGCCAGTTCAGTCACGCTGTCCGGCAGGATGATAACCTCCAGGCTTGAGTTGCCCAAGAAGGCAGAATCGCCTATTGTCCTGACTCCGTCCGGCACCCTGTATGTCGTTGCATCAAGCCCACTGGGATAGCAGTAGAGTACTGTACCATCCTTGGAGAACAGGACACCGTCCACGCACTTGAAGAAAGGATTTCCGTCATCCACAGTGAACTGCTTCAGATTTTTGAAACCAAAGAACATTCCCCCTGAAAGGTCGGTGACATTCTTGTGTATTACTACGTTTCGCACATTGCCATAAATTTCCAGTTCTGAGTATTTATCTCCGCGCCCGAATATGGAGCCATCTGGATAATACGTCTTGAAATCTGGCATTGTGTTCATATCTTCGGGGATGCAGAAATCGATGTCGGGATAAAAGATCCTTGTGGTTATGTCTTTTTTCTCGCTCTCAGGCCGGTCTCCCATGGGCAGACTGTACAACCTGCCGTTCTTAAAGAGGAATCTCGAGCATACCTTTGGCAGGAGGAAGTCTTTAAGGTTGTCGCATCCGTGGAATGCTGCCATCTCTATTGTCTCTAATGAGGCCGGGATAACCAGTGTGGTCAGATTCTTGCAGTTGTCAAAGGCGTAGCTTTCAATGCTTTTTACATCATCCGGTATGTAGTAGAAGGAGCTTTTCCGTTTCTCCGGATACTTGATGAGCTTGGTCATGTCAGGGCTGAATGTGACGCCGTTCAATACAATGTTTTTGTTCATGTCTTTTGTTTCTTTCATTTTTTTCTCCTTCTTTTTTTTGTTGTCAGAGGTCAATGCGGAAATCGGTGAAAATCCAGTCAGAGAGCCGTGTGGCCGGTTCGCCGTCTGCAAATGTTATCTCAGACAGGTTCTCGCACTTTGAAAAAAGCCCTTCTTCTGAATGAAAGGTGTTCGGCAAGATTATCTTCTTAAGTTTGGTACATCCGGCGAAGACCCCCGACTCAAACTGGGTCACGCTTTCTGGGATGCGCACCTCGATCAGGTTCTCGCAGCCCTCAAAAGCATCGCGTTCTATCATGGTGACACCATTTTCTATGACCAGCGACTTAAGGGCAGTGCACTGGCAGAAGGAATCACCCTGAATAACCCTGACGCTTCCTGGGATCTTTATGGTCTTAAGCTTGCTGCAGTGGAAGAAGGCACCTATGCCTATCACCTCAAGTCCATCGGGAAGCTCAATGTCCCGCAGGTTCTCACAGTAAGCGAAAGCTCCTTTCCCTATCCCCTCCAGAGTCGGGCTCAGAACCACCTGACGCAAGTTCTTGCAGCTCTCAAATGCCTTTTGACCTATATGGGTCACTCCGCTCGGAATCACCACCTTTTTTATGCTGTTGCACTCCTGGAATGCTTGTCCTATAAGGTACCCGATATTTGGCGACAGGGTCACTTCCTCAAGGTGCAGGCAATCTTTAAAGGCATGGGGCTCAATGTCATCCACCCAGTCGGGGATAGTGTAGCTGGCATCCTTCTTTTCTGCCGGGTATTTGAAAAGCTTCTTGCCCACAAACAGCACTCCGTCCTCCTCGTAGAACAGCCTGTTTGGATAAACCAGCCCCTCCGGCAGCAGTGTGATTACCGGCCTAAGTCCCTCAAACGTCGGGTGTACTGGTTCTTCCTTGTTCAGCGGCGGAATCTCCGATGTGAATCTGTCGAGGATGATGCTGTTGAAGCCGCAGTATTTCGGGTTTTCTCTGTCCACGGTCACCTTTGCCAGTTTCTTGCAGCCGCTGAATGAACAGGAGTCGATGTAGCTGAGTCCTTTGCCTATATGTACCTTGGTCAGGTTCTCGCAGTTGCCGAATGCCTCGCGGTCAATGACTTTCACATTGTCTGGAATGTCGAGCGTCTTTATCGGGTTGTTATAGAATGCGTTGTCGCCTATAAAGGTGATTCCCTTGCCAAACTCTATCGATTCCAAGTTATTGCTGGCGAAAGCCATGTCTATCAAAGTCTGAACCTTGGGTCCCAGCTTTATGGAACGGAGGGCGCAGCAATCGAAGGCATACTTTCCTATGATCTCAAGGCTGTCGGGGAGTTCGATTGCCTCAAGGGCAGAACAGGTGTCAAAGGCAGAGTCGTCTATCACTCTGAGCCCCTCTTTCAGCTCTACCGACTCCAGGTTGCAGCAGAAAGAGAAAGTGTTGGCGCAAATCCGTTTAAGAGCTTTCGGCTGCTCAAACCGCCGCAGTCCAGAGGCGTGGAATGCGTACCGCTCTATGCGGTCGATGCTGGCCGGCAGTTTGACTGTCTCAATGGCTTCGCAGTCGGAAAAGGCTCTTTCGCCTATCACTGTCACGCCATCTGGCACAGTGTACTCGCTGCCCGGCTTTGCGGCAGGGTAGGCGACAAGGCGCTTGCCGTCCTTGCTGAACAGCACACCGTCTATGCTCTTGAAGCTGGGGTTCTTAGGATCCACTTCGATGGACTGGACTTTATCAAAGATGTAGAACAGGTTGTGCGGTATACCAGTCACCCTTTTGGGAATGGTGACCGATCTGACTGTGCCATATACGTCTATGCCGTCCTCGCCAGATCTCTGCTTGTAGCAGTAGTTATTATCATCTTCCATTGTGTAGTTGTCGAATCCTGTAAGTTCAGTTATTCCTTTAGGAATAACATAGTCGATGTCGGGCAGAGATACCTTGTCCATAAGGCTTTTGCCCTTCTTGTCACAGAGCTGCCCGTTTATGCTCTTGTAGTGCTTATTGCTCCCATCCAGCATGATTTCCTTGAGGTTGTCGCATCCCTTAAATGCTCCGCAGCCTATGTGGTAGACTGTGTCGGGAATGTAGATGTTGGTCAGAGCCTTACATCCGAAGAATGCACCATCTTCTATGCTTCCCACAGAATCTGGCACGCTGTAGAAGTTTCCTTTCTTGTCCTCGGGATACCTGATAAGCTCTGTCAGGTCTTCGCTGAATGTCACACCGTTCACTACTACGTTTTTGTCGTCGTCTCTAAATTTTTTCATTTGATCTCCTTATGCCCGGACAGCTGTGGACATGACAATTCCGCCTGGTGAAGTCAGGCTTGTTTTTGAGATGTTCCGCTGTCTTGGGATTATATTTAATATAATAATACTAACCAGCAAACAAGTGGTAATTTCATAGTAGAAACTTGAAATATTTGCCGAATTCTGCTATATTTTGACTGATGAGCAAGTTCTCTGAGTTCTTTATCCAGCAATGCCCTGCATTCCGGGACGATGTAATTAATGGTCGCTATAAAGAAGCCGTTTCCCTTTATGTGAGCTTTTATAAAAAGTGTGTTCATACCAAGAAGAAAAGAGGCTATATAAATGTCCAGCAGGAACGCTCTGCGGCATTGGACGGATTCAGTCGTCACGGCTCAAGGCGTGAGCAGGACCTGAGGGCGATGGTTGGTAATGACAAGGCCTTTGATGCCTTTCTCGAATATTTCCGGCGGTTATATGGAAAGGATGGTATTTACCGAATCTCTAACAAAGCCCACGAGATAAAGCTGAAAAGAGGCTACATTGTCTACCTTAATAAATTCCTGAACCAGAGCCTAAAGGTAAGTTCCTGGAACAAAGAAAAGATGTATGAGGAGGCAAAGGAATATATAGATACTTTCATCCTGCGCCAGTGGCTCCCCAAAATTATTAAGAAAATCCATAAAAAGCTGGTTCAGAAGCGGGACAACCTGGGAGTAAGCCGCTATTTCATAAAGCAGATAGAGGAATACCGCAGGCTTACAGAACTTATGGAATGCGAGGAGAAGCTGGTAAGTGACTGTTTTATGACCTATCTCCTTTGGCATTCGGCGCGGTACATCAACAAAAAAGTAGAAGGGAGCAGTATACCCACCAACAGGCTCACCAAACAGCTTAAGAAGAATCCTATGGCTCTGGAGTTTGTCGATTATAAGGAACAGAGAGCGCTTCTGAGATCATTCCGGTTGCAGAAAAAATTCACAGCTGCAGAGCTTGAGAATGCCCATGATTTTTACCGTTCTGTGTTCAAAAAGTATGACGACACAACAGGGGCAATAGAAGACTGTGCTCATACCCGCGGCCCCTCAAACCACAAGGAATATATGGAACTCTTGTCTTACAGAAAAAAGATTGTGGCTTTCCTGAATGAGGTAAAACCAGCTATCCCGGCGGGCGACAGGCGTATTCCGGCTGTGGATGAGATCACGGCAAACCAGATGCCATTCAAGATTATTACGCCGCAGCACAAGGAATATATAGACTCGCTACCTGCGCTTGATACATCGGATAAGGAGACGTGCATCAAAGCAGTGGATCGCCTTATAGGCATATATACATTCTGCGCCCGAGAAAAATATCTGAAGCGCAAGGATTATTATGACGGCTATTTTGATTCGATTGTTACGACAGGTAACAAGGAGTACTGGAAGAGATGGCGGGACAAGGGGTTTGACCTGTTTATACTTAGGAAAGAGATAGTCCCCAGCCTGCAGTGGACAAAGTGTTTCTATAACTTCAACACAGGAAAATATGAGGAGTATGTGTCATACATCGATGCAGTCCAGAAGTTATACCCAAAGTCTGAGTACAATTATATTTTTGTGGGATGGATGGTTATAGACAGAAAGGATGATGAATACATTACAGACGATGGTTATACATTGGCCCGGTATGATATCAACGGTGAGCTGAGCGATAACCTACTGGAAGGCAATTTTGTTAAGCCTTTATAAAATCCCAGGGATGATCCTTCGGATCCATTTTCTTTGTGACAAAATGGTTTGAATAATCTTTCCACCCAGGAGCATTATTGTATTTTTCCAGAGATTTTTTCGGAATGATGATGGATTTAAGATTCGGACAGTTAGCAAATATACTGGAGGCCCCGAGATATTTTGGTGGGTTTTCGCTGTATATATAAACTTTAGTAAGTAAGCCACTCCAGGATAAAGAATGGTTCTCAATAATAAGGGATTCGGATGCAAGATTGATTGTCTTTAGGTTTTGGCAATTTGTAAAAGACCCCTCTTTAATCAAAGAGACATGACCAGGAATTGTTATAACTGTAAGGTTATCGCAGCAGGAGAAAGCCCCTTCCTCAATAGTTTCCACACTATCTGCAATTTTGACTCTGGAAAGCCTGCAGCCTAAAAAAGCCCTGTATCCGATGGTTTTTGTTCCCTCCGGAATTATGACAGTTCCGGTTATACCAATTGGACTTGCCACTAGCGTTCCGTTGTTATCAAATAGAAGGCCATCTGTGGAATGGTATTTTTTATTTCTATCATCTACAGTAATGCTTTCAAGACTATAACAGCCGCTGAATGCCTCTTTCTCGATGTTGGTGACACTATGCGGAATGTAGATATGCTTAATATTCTGGCAACCTATAAATGTGCTTGAACTTATATCAGTGACATCTTCGGCTACAGCAAAGGTCTCGTCATTTCTACCACCAGGGAAAGCAATTATAGTATGCTGTTTATATAGAACACCATCGCGTGTTTGATAAACAGGATTATCTCTATCCACCTCTATATCCTTAAGGTCAAAGCAGGCACTGAAGGCTCCATGTCCAATAGAATCGACATTCTTTGGAATGTATATTTTTGGAAGGCTTCCACACCGGTAAAAAGCTCCTCCTCCTATTGTGCGAAGACTTTCGGGGAGTGTAACCTGCATCAGTCTGAAACACATTGAGAAAGCCTCCTTTCCGATAGTAACAACACCTTCTGGAATATTAATCTTGTTAAGCTTCCCACAACCCGCAAATGTCTCATACCGAATTATAGTTATCCCACTTGAGAGCCTGAGTTCAGAAAGCTCATTGCAGAAACGGAAAGCCTTTTTACCTATGTCAGTGACACTGCCTGGTATATGTATCCTGTACAGACCTGAATCGTATTCAAAGGCAGACTCTCCTATAGTTTCAAGGCCGTATGGCAGTTCTATGTAAAAAAGATTGGTACAACAGGAGAAAGATTCTTTAGCAATGTGGGTCAGTTTTGGAGGCAAATAGATCTCCGTCAGAGAATGACAGCCACAAAATGCTTTTGTTTCTATAGTATTCAGACTGTCCGGGAAGGTTATTGCCCCAAGGTCGATACAGTATGAAAAAGCCCCTTCTCCAATTGAGAGTAGGTTTTGGGGAAGAGTTATATAATCAAGGTTCTCGCACATATAAAAAGCATAGGCGCCAATACGGCTTATCCCCGCAGGCAGAGTCATAGTCATAAGCTTTCTGCACTTGCAAAAAGCATAGTCTTCGACAGTTGTAACGCTGTCAGGTATAACTATCTCTTCCAGCTTCTTGCAGTCTTTAAAAGCAGCCCGGCCTATGGTGGTTACTCCTTTCGGTACTTCATAGCATGTGGTGGTCTCGTTCGGCGTAAACTTGATCAGTGTAGTCCTTGCCTTATCAAAGACAGCAAGACCTGCATCGGTTTCTTCTAGTATGTGCTTGTCAGGGTTATACAACATAGATTAAGTATAGCATAAAGTCGGCCGATAGGGCAGGGGGATATCAATGTTCTGGGGTTATAAAACTTGCGTATTCTTTCCAGCCAGGAGCATTTTTATAGGCTTCTACAGCTTTGCTTGGAACAAAAATAGACTGCAGATTAATGCAATCAAAGAATAATTCTGATTGCTTTTCACAAAGCGGAGGTATGAGGCTTTTAAGGGTTACTGTCTTAAGTTCTCTGCAGCTGCAGAATACATTCTCCCCAACAGAGACTACACTTTGCGGAATAATAATATGATGAAGATAGAAGCACAAGAAAAATGCATCGTATTCAATATATTTCACACTGTTTGGAATAATAATGTCAGTCAGTTTAGAGTCGGTAAAAGCACCGTGTTTAATAGTATTAGTTGTATTGGGAATATAATAACTTCCCTTTTTCCCCTGGGGAAAGAATAAAAGACAAGACTTGTCTTTGCTGAATAGAACTCCGTCAATAGAGCAGTAGACCGGATTCGTTTTATCCACAGTTATTTTCTCTAGATTATAGCAAGATTCGAATGAATGAGGCTCAATTTCTGATACATTTGGAGATATTTTGATTTCCTCAATTACTGAAGCCCAGAAAGAATACATAGTGATTGTCTTAACACTGTCTGGGATAGTGATAGTTTCTTTACTTGGGGGACAAACCAAAAGGGAAGTCATGTCTTTATTGTAGAGAACGCCATCCATAGAGGAGTATTGCGGATTGTTCTCATCAACTATTATTTCTTTAAGATTATGACAATCATCAAATACATCGCTGCCGATATGAGTTAAGCTGTCAGGAATATAGATAGTCGAGAGGTTCTCGCAGGAATTAAAGGCCTCATCTTCAATGGCATCAACGCCACTCTTGATAATAATTTCCCTCAGATCGGTACAAAGAAAAAACGCGTCGCTTCTGATAGTTTTAATACTTCCTGGTAGGGTGATATTAGTAATGCTTTTGCAACCGCTGAACATTTCTTTTGTAATTGCTTTCAGATTCTTGGACAGTATGACATCGCGCAATTTTTCGCAACCGTCAAAAGCCTTGATTCCAATTGTCTCAATTGTATCTGGCAGCTTTATTGTTTTTAAATTCTTGCACTTGGCAAAAGCTTGATTGCCTATAGAAGTCACCTTGTTTGGTATTACTATATCTGATAAATTAATACACCTTTTGAAAGTACCTTCGCTGATTTTCTTCAAGCATTTAGGCAGTTTTATGGCCGATAAACTTGAGCAGTTCGAAAATGCAAATGCTTTAATTGCTGACACGCTGTTTGGTATTGTTATCTCTTCCAGTTTGTTGCAATCTTTGAATGCCGCCCTGTCTATGGTGGTTATCCCGTCTGGTATTTCATAGCATGTGGTAGCCTCGTTCGGTGTAAACTTAATCAGCGTAGTCCTTGCCTTGTCAAAGATAGCAAGGCCATCGTTGGTTTCTTCCACTATGTGCTTAGCTGGATTATAGAGCATGGTTTGATTATAAAACTTTTTTCAAAAAAAAGAAGTAGAATTATTTTACTAAAAACAGTGATAGAATAAATAAGTTTATTGACAAGTCCTATCTGATATGGTTGGGGTAATTAATTATTTTAACATCTGTTTTGTACCCTATGTTGTTTTTTGTTTAGTAAAAATTAAATAATAGTTTTTAAAGTGCTAGTCATGTTGCATATGGAAGAAGAGTAAAAACGAAGAAATATAAAAACTATTCTTTAATAGGGACTGATAGTTCATTAAAAATCTTTTTTACTTGTCTATAAGTATGCACTGTGGCGCTATCTGTTTCTTTTAAAACAAAAGTTTTGGAATCATGATGAAATTTTTTTACGATGTCTTTAAATTCAGTTTCTGAAGTAATAGGATTACCATCAACGAAAATACGATCACCAAACATAAGTATTGTTATTTCTTCTTGTCCTTTCGTATTAGATATTTCTTGTGTAGATATTGCGTCTAAGGATTGTTTATTATTTGTTATATAACTATTAAACCCGACTCCGAATTTCAATAAAACAAGTAATAAAATAAAAGAAATAAAAAAAAGAACTTTATCAAGAGATAATTCTACTGAATAATAGAAAAAACCCATGCCAAGTATTGTACCACATACAATAGATGCAACTTCCTGAAGATGTTCATAATTCATGGTTTTGAATAAATAGTAGGAACAAACAATAATTATTATAGTAATAAAAGATAAAAATTTTACTTTTGTTTTATTAATTTCTCCATGCCATCTAGAGCTATGAACTATAAATAAAACAATATTAAATCCAATTATTGTTGCCAGCGTATTAACTATTATTTCCATATCATCGTCCAACAAAACTAGAACTTAATTCTCTTCGTCTAAAGGAATTGCAAGTTCTTTAAAAACTTTTTTCACAAGTTTATAATTGCTGTATAATCCTTCTTCCCCATTTAATTTGAATTTTCGTGTTCCATTATAATATTTTTTTGCATATTCTTTTAATTGTTCTTCAGAGTCAACTATATTATTGTTTATGGTAATGTTAGAGCCGTTAAGTTGAATAATAATTTCCTTTTGGTTTTCAAATGGATCATCTTCTTTGAGTGTTTGTTCAACTTGTCGCTTGCTTCCGTTTAATATTTCTTTGCCTTTGCCGCCACCAAATCCCCATCCAATAATTAATATTAAAATAATAATTAATAGAATAGTTTCAAAAAAAGCTCTTATTGGTTTTCTGGATACTATATTTAAAATAATACTAGTAATAAGAAAAATAATTCCAGCGACAATACAAAAAACTATACTCATAATTACTCCTCTTCAACTATTTTGCAAAAAACTTCGCTATGTTCATTTTCTAATGTTTCAAGCATATTCCTAATGGAAAATAATTCTTTGGTAAGAATGTTTTTAATATCGCAATGAAAAACAATATATACTGGTCTTCTTGATTTTGATTCTCCAATGGTCAGCCCAATTTTTCTAGGTATTGAATCTTCTATTAATTGGATATCCGAACCAAGATCCAGATCATCAAAAAAAGGTTCTTTATTTTGTCCAACAAAAGATTTTAATTTATATCTCCCATCTTCATTTATATTCTCTAGGGTGATAATTATTGCATCTGCCTCGAACATCTTTATGGTTGTATTTATATTTTGTAAGGTTTTAATGTCATTTTTGAGCTGCTGATTATTTTCTTCTAGTGCCGACACTGATGAATTAAGTTGTTTTGTCGCCTCTTCTTGCATAACTCTTTCACTTTGAGTTCCAGATAACATAACAATAAATAATATAGAAAATAAGGCATCCAGAAGGGGAGTTAAGTTAATTTCTTCAGTAAAACTTCTTTTCCGCTTATTCACCTGAAACAACCTCGTGAATATTGGAATTGTTGGTTATTAAAGAATCTTTTGCTTCTGAATAGTTTTTATCAAATCGTTCAATCTCATCATCAATGTAATTAATGTATTGTGAGCATAATACGATATCAAAAATCTTATATATAACAGCAAAAATAATACCTAATACTGTTGAAGAAAGAGCAAATTTTATTCCATTATACATATCTGTGGCCTTGCTTAAATCAGACCAGTTTTGCATTGCAATGAATAACCCTGCAACGGTTCCAAGGATACCCAATAGAGTAAACAATTGAATAATTAGGGAATAAATTGAGTATGTTCCATTAATTGACTGGTATTCTTCTTTTAATTTATCAAAAGCAGCCCAATCTAGCTTTATTACTGTTATGGTAGTTTTTGTACTTGTATGATCTACCTGTTTGTCCCTAACTTCTTTTGTTGTGGCCTTGGATAGTTTCATAAAAGCATTCTTGGATTTATATAGTTTATGCCATGAGATGCAAAGAAGAACTAATTCTCCAATTCCAGCTATAAGTATAATAATATTAAGAGATTTGCTAAGCACCTCACAGATATTTTTTATTATTTCATCCATTATTAGTACCCCATATTCAAAATAATCTATCAATCAAAAATATATGATTATTGTTTTTCTTCCTCAGATTTTTGTTTATTTGGATCTTTTGCTTTTAAAGATAATTTTTTTCTTTTTGCACCATCAAGATAATCAATTATAAAGGCAATTGTTATAATAATACTAGAAGCAATAAATATTGCAATAAATATTTGATCAAATCTATCGAGTGATGATAAATCATCTGAAATAACTAATAAGACTATTAATACTAATAATGCTGGAATAATACTCCATAAGATACTAGTTTTTATTTCTGTATTTTTGATGGCTACTTCTATTTCTATCAGTTTAATTTTTGAATAATTATCCTCTGAATAAGCTTCATAAAGTTCATTTAATTTCTTTTCTGCTTCTTCTGGGGGATAAGAATGTTTAATTTTTTTTATTGTACTAAGATGTCGGTTTTTTTCTTTTAGTTCTTCTACCCAATGTCCAAACTGATTTCCATAGAGATTGCTTATTTTTAATCCATAATTTAATATATTTTTAAAGATTATTAAAAAAACAATTGTTGTAAAAATATAGCAAATTACGTTTAATACAGAAGCAAGCCATTCAATTCCTTTAAAATCAGCAATTATAACGATATAATAAAAAATATCATTAAGCACCCATTTAAAAAAGTAGATACTGATGCTAATTGCTAATAGACCCCAAAACAGAGATATTACAAAACTCCCTTTGTTTTTATCATTTCTTTCTTCACACATCTTCTATTCTCTCCCAAAATAAAATTTGCTCCTGCGTTTTATAATAAGTATCTTTCAGATCTGGAAAACGATTCATCAGTTTGTAAAGCTTTGGCCAATAAGAAATATCATCATCTAAAAGCTTTTTAATCATGAAATCATTTCTCAAGATGTACTTTAACCGGTAGTGATAAAAGTTCTTGAATGAATCCAATGATAATGTTTTCCTTTCTAGCATTTCTTCGCAGATTTCCAGCAATCCTAAGTAGTCATCGACATCTGCTTTGTTTTCTTGAAGATAAATAGCATCAGTAGTGGTATTGTTCTTTATAGCACAATGTATCTTCCATCTTTTTTCTTCGCTAAAAGACTCTCTTAATTCAAGTAGGAAGCGGCTGGATTCTGTTCTCTTTATTTTATTAAGTTGGTACCAGGCAACACAGAATGCACAAAAAGTTGATATGGCTGTAATCCAATTGTATATATCTTTAAACATAATTATTATATCTATTGTTAAATATTATACTTCTCAGCTAAACATTATGTCAACAAAGTTCGCATCACGCCTGGTTGCTCTGCTTGATAAGCTCTTCGATACCGTGTACAGTGTGCAGCTTTGTTCTGTCTATGCGGGTGGGGTGCAGGATAATTCCGTAGTCCTCGAGGCGAGAGAAAAGCTCGATGAACGCATACGAGTCCAGGATGCCTGAATCTATCAGGTCTATGCCATCCTCATACACTCTCTTGTCCTCGCAGATATCGTAAAGAAGTTTCTGTACATCTATCATAATTCAGTCAACGCCTTCCTGTCGATTTTGCCGTTCTGGTTCACCGGCAGCCTGTCAAGTATTTCTATTGTGCGGGGTATCATATATCCCGGAATCTTTTTGCTCAGCTCATTTCTTATATATACAGGATTGAGTTTCTTTGTTTCGGCAGTGACAAAAGCTTTGATAGTTTTAACTGTATTGCTCTCGGTATATTTTGCGATTACCGCACACTCCTGCACCCCAGGGATACTGATGATATTATTCTCTATATCCATAAGCTCAATCCGGTAGCCGTTGTATTTAACCTGGCTGTCCTTGCGCCCAGTGCAGTAGAGCATGCCGTCGTAAATATAACCCAGGTCGCCAGTTCTATAGCATTGCCGTCCGTCCTCCGAGAAGAAACCGCCGGCAAGGCTACCAAGATATCCAGGGGAAACACTCTTGCCCTTGAGCACAATCTCGCCATCATCAATTACAATATCAACAGCATTTGTCCTCATGTCGCCCACAGGAAGCGGTCTGTCATCCTGCAGCATGGCCTCGGTTATCACTATCCCTGACACAGCAGATGTGGCTTCGGTGGGGCCGTATGCATTGATCAGCTTAAGGCTGGGGAACCGCGCCATCAGCTTGCTGGTTGTCTTTTTATCCAGCAGCTCGCCGCAGGAATAGATGCATTTCAGTTCCGGGCACTTCTCCGCGCTAAAGCTTTCATCCAGCAGACAAAGCCGTGTGAAGGTGGGGGTAAGCATCGCCACATTGATTTTCTCCCGCGAGAACAGGGGGACTATGTCGCTGTATTCCTCTGTAACGTCTAAATCCATCTCTATCAGAGAATGGCTGTTGCAGAGGGAATAGTACATATCTGCCACGCTCAGGTCGAAGCTGAAACTTGCCTGGTTCAGCACATTGCAGCCCGCATATTCTGACAGCGGTCTCAGGCCGCTTATCCACCATGCAAAATTGTCCAAGTTTTCTACCGATATAGGCACTCCCTTGGGTTTTCCAGTACTCCCGGAAGTGAAGATGATATATGCAGTGTCCTCCGCGATGTCAGAGGTTTGTATAGCTTTGGTTATCTCTTCCACTCGCTCGGGTGGGGTAGTGCGGTTTATGGGAACATAAGGGCGCCCTGCTAAAAGACATGCGACGATAGTAGTAAATGTATCTATCTCCTTGGTGTCGTATAGGATGATAGGCCTTTTTCCCTCTTCACGCAGTTGCTCTGCTTTGGCATTGGCCTTTTCCCACAGTTCTCGGTAGGTTATGCTTTCCCCTCCGACTTTGTAGGCAGTCCGCAATGGGTATTTTTCTACGCTTTCAGCAATCTTCTCAAGCATCATCGGGGCTGTCCTTTATCTGATCTTTCGGTATAAGGCTGTAATCGTAGATGACCTCAGAATGATTGTTCAGGATCAGCTCTATCTGTATTTCCTTTCCTGTCTGCCTGTCGATTGTAGTCCTGTAGACCTGGCTTATCCTATAAAATTTACCGTTCTCTTTCCTGAAGTGATGGTTCTCCTCCGAAAGCCGGTACCGGTTAGGGAACTCGCGGGTGGTCCTGAGCTCGCCGCACAAGTCACCGTCCTCGCACCATACTAAAAGCTGGACATCCTGATCGGTTGTGTTCTTGAACCGGTAATCGACGCTGTTGAATGCCACCGATGTCCCTGTGCCGAAGGGGACACGTCGCCTGTCGTCGGGGAAAAGGGCATCTGAATGGTGGTGCAGTTCTATGACAGTAAGCGGGCTGTTGAGGATAAGCCAGTGTATCATGTTGGCCAGTTGGCACAGCCCTCCACCATATCCCTTGGACAGGTTGTTCTTGCTTATAACAAGTCCCTCTTTATAGCCCGCTCTTTTTGTGGGGTTTCCTATCATCTTCCAGAAAGAGAAAACCTCCCCCGGATGAATGATAAGCCCATTGATTTTTGAGCAGGCCAGCATGATGTTGGTCACCTTGTTCTCCTGGAGCCGGATGTCGACCCCATGCAGCTTGCGCAGAAGTATTGAGCTGTGGCTCTTTACAATCACAGGGAGTGTCTCGCCAGATCTTTCCCGGGCTATTTTCTGACCGCTGAATAGGTCTTTTAGATTACGGCGCAGGATTTCCTTTGCAAGGGAAATCCTGTAGCACGTTCTGTTTATTTCGCAGAAAAGCTTTCTTTGCATCAATTATTTATATCAAAAATACTGGTAAAAAACTATATCAAATAGTATCTTAGTAATTTCTTTATTTAATTTGCAGTAATCAGCTTGGTTTCGGCCGGTTCTGGGAGCATGGCCTGGACTATGATCTGCTTATCCTCTTCATCTGGCTGCATGGACTTGCCCAGTTTATAGAAGAACAGGAACAGCAACCCGGGTATAAGGATTGAGTTCATCAGCAGGACCACAATGTACTTCCAGGTGCCGTTGACCAGGTTGCTCATTATGTAAGGACTTTTATCGATTATCTCCTTTGCTTTTTGGGTGAAGAAGGTGATGTTCCTCTTTGTCTGTGAAATGATGATTGTTGCCGACTTAAAGGGGCGTGTAACCCAGTCGTACCAGTGTTCCTCATCATTATTCTGCATAGTTTTCTCTTCCTCTTCCATCATCCCACGTTCCAAACCGCTCATGTCGAATATTGTCGCCACTCTGTCAAAATGCTGCTGGGCATCGGCCCTCAACGGCTCTGTGCTGAGATTGATTATCAATCCTGTTCCGAATATGATGAACGGAATCAGACTGCATACAAAGGAGCAGAACATGATGAACCTGCCCATCTTCCTGTTCGTAATATAGGCAACAAGAGCTAGAGCCAGCAGCACTAATGCAATGTATGCTGGCAAAGTGAGAAAGAGCTTCATGCATCCCCAGAAAGCCAGTGCACCTATCAGGAACTTCCACACAAGTTCTACCGCATCCAGTACTGGCTGGACCACATCGCCCACTTCAACCCCTAAGATAGTGGAGCCCTCTATCAGATCGGCGCCACCTTTTATTATGCTTACTGTTATGAATGTAGTGGCTGTGTCTGAGACCAGTTTGTCCACAGTATTTACGTTAAGCTTGGAAACTGATAAACCTACAATCACCATGATGACGATCAGGGCGATAATCAAATTTTTCTTGAAGAACGGCAGTATACGCTCTTTGATTGCTTTTTTCATTAATGCTATCTCCTGAGAATAATTGTTAATTTAATTATAACATATCAATTGAAATAGGGCAGAAGTTTTATCAGTCACCTTATTCCTGTTCTGGATACTAAATAAAGGATGCGTCCGCATAGAATCCATGCCTGCCAAAGGAAAAGAACCCACATTCCCGCAGCTAAAAGTGCTGTCACCCAAACGTTATCACAAATACGTTTGTATATAGGCATAATCGGCTTCACTCCTTGTAAGTGATGCATAGGATGATTCCAGAAATACCGGCGGAGATAAACTTCATGAATTCGGCCAGGCAGATATAGACATAGCCCACCTGCTGATAATAAGCTTCCCACAGGGTATTCCCGCCCTTTGACTGGATTGATGCGATGCTAAGGCCATATACCTTGAGCTTCTCGAAGATCTGGAATGCTGTCACAAATAATACGATTGCCACGATAGTGAACACAATCTTGTGGATGATTTTTGTTGCTTTCATTTTTTACTCCTTTAACTCGCGCCCGCAGAACTTGCACACAATAGCCTCCCGGGGGATGGACTCGGCACAGTACGGGCATTTCTTTGTAGGCTTGTTCCTGCGTTCCCGCAGCAGCTCGAAAGCTGCTACCTGAAGCTGCTTTGCACGGCCGCTCGAGAAGCCGAAGAAGGATGTGCGCGCAGGTGCATTTGCAATCTCCTCCAGCTCCTTGTCGGTCTTGTGCTTCAATTCTTCCTTAAGTTCGGCTGTCTTGCCTTTCTCTGAGTTGAAGAATCCCATACTGTCATTTCTCCGCAGCTGCTATTGCGTCGGCCAACACTGCCTGTACTTCGTAGATGTTGATGTTCTTGTCGAAGGTGTATGTGAGCGGCAGCGGCATGCCAGGGATGCATATTACAAGCTCTGCGTTGAGATCCATCATTCCTGCTGTCTGAACAGAGAAACTTGAGATCTTACGGTATGGAACCGAGTTGATGCAGATCTTCTTGCCCGAAAGGCCCTTCACGTCGATAAAGATAATCCGTTTAGGGGTCAGGATGATGTAGTCCCTTACAACCTTGTAGGCTACAGTGATCTCCTCGTCCTGTGCCAGGATTTTGCCCCATTCCTTCTTGACTTCATCCACGGAAACTGAACTTGCGTTTCCCAGAATACTGTTTAGTAAACCCATTTTTTACTCCTTATAATTTTTTACCTTACTCCGCCATGGGAGCAAAGCTGAATTCCACATCAAGGCCGTCCGAGTAGTTCCACTCGCTGACATTGCACTCGGCGAATATCGGACTATTTACGCCGCCCACTGCGTCGAAGAAATCTCCGGTGCTGGTGATACTCTTAAGCTTGGGACAGTAGGCGAATACATATTTGAATGCGCAGCGTATTGTGTCGGGGACAGTAACTCTGACTAGGTTAGGGCAGTGGAAGAAAGCTCCTGCCATAAGGCAGACAACGGGTTTGCCCTCCACATATGCAGGAATATTTATCTCCTCAAGGTCTCTTCCCTCTTTGGAGAGGCCGAAAAGGCACCAGCCTAATTCTGATGTGTGGCATGGGATATCAATCCTCTCGCTTTTGAACTTTTTGACATATTCATATGGGACAAATATCATGTTGTCGCTTATAAAGCCAGCTCCTGAATCCAGAATTGAGTCATAGCTGTCAAACAGCTTTTCCTCTATTTCTTCTGACGACTGGGGCTTGTTGCGGTCATCAACAATGGTCTTGGCAGTGTAACCCACATACATAAACAGCACGGCAACAAGGCAGAACAATAGCGTTTTTCTCAAAAATCCCTCCAGATAATATCACTATAGTAGTATTCTTATAGAATATACAACATTATCTTGTTATCGTCTACTCCATAGTGCGAATAAAGTGATATTATACCCACGTGGACTTCAGAGATAGACTGCGGGAAGAGATAGAATACTCAGGGCTTCTTGACAAGGAGGTGGCCGATCGGGCCGGCATAACTAAGCGTGCCATCGACAGTTATGTGGGGGTGCGGGGCTGCATGCCTTCGGCCGAGGTGGCAGTGCGCCTGGCCCGGGTGCTTGGGTGCAGCGTGGAGTATCTGGTCACTGGCCGCGACACCCGGCAGCGTCATCTGGATAACAAGACCCGCCGTCTGGTGCAGCTTTTCCAGCAGCTTTCGACCGCAGAGCAGGACTCGCTTCTTCAACTTCTCGAGCGCATGGTAAAGTAGCAATAATACAGGTTCCAGCACAACATCTCAAAAAAAATTCAAAAAATTTTATTTTTCCTGTTGACAAATTTTTCTCCTTTGTGCTATATTCTACTTACCTACCAGGTTGGTAGGATAAAGAGAAAAGCTAGCGAAGAAACTTAAAAGAGAAAAAGGAGAACGACATGAGCAACTATAAATTTGAAACATTACAGCTCCATGTAGGACAGGAGCAGGCCGACCCGGTAACCGATTCCCGGGCAGTACCGATTTATGCCACAACTTCTTATGTATTCCATAACTCAGCCCACGCCGCAGCACGGTTCGGACTTGCAGATGCAGGAAACATCTACGGCCGTCTGACCAACAGCACACAGGATGTGCTTGAGAAAAGAATCGCAGCCCTTGAGGGCGGTGTAGCAGCCCTGGCATTGGCTTCAGGTGCAGCAGCCATCACCTATACTATCCAGGCACTGGCACAGGCTGGAGACCACATTGTAGCCCAGAAGACTATCTACGGTGGAACCTACAACCTTCTGGCACACACTCTTCCTTTATATGGTGTGGATACAACATTTGTCGATGCCCATAACCTGGCAGAGCTTGAGGCAGCTATCAAGCCTAATACAAAGGCAGTATTCATCGAGACACTGGGTAACCCGAACAGCGACATTCCAGATATCGATGCTATTGCAGCCATTGCCCACAAGCATGGTATTCCTCTTGCAATAGACAACACCTTTGGAACTCCGTTCCTTATCCGTCCTATCGAGCACGGTGCAGATATCGTAGTCCATTCTGCAACCAAGTTCATCGGCGGCCATGGAACAACACTGGGCGGTATTATTGTGGACTCCGGCAAGTTCGACTGGAAGAAGGCAGGCAAGTTTGCACCTATTGCAGATGCAAACCCAAGCTATCATGGCATCTCTTTTGCCGATGCTGTAGGCCCAGCAGCATTTGTGACCTATATCCGCGCTATCCTCCTGAGGGATCAGGGTGCAGCGATCTCTCCTTTTGCAGCTTTCCTCCTGCTGCAGGGCACAGAGACTTTATCCCTCAGGCTTGAGCGCCATGCGGAGAACACCAAGAAGGTTATCGAGTTCCTTAAGAAGCATCCTAAGGTGGCCAAGATCAACCATCCGTCACTGCCGGAGCATCCGGATCATGCGCTGTACCAGAAGTATTTCCCGAACGGCGGCGGAAGCATCTTCACCTTCGATATCAAGGGAGGGCAGAAGGAGGCCCACGCTTTCATCGACAACCTGGAGATCTTCTCGCTTCTTGCAAACGTTGCAGATGTGAAGAGCCTGGTGATCCATCCGGCAACTACCACTCATTCACAGCTTTCGGAAAAGGAGCTTGAGGAAGTAGGTATCCGCCAGAGCACTATCCGGCTCTCTATCGGTACCGAGCATATTGATGATATCATCGCAGACCTTGAGAAAGGGTTTGCGGCTGTATAAAAGATTGATAGAATAGAACAAGGAGAACACTATGTCTAAGATTTATACTTCAGCAGATCAGCTGATTGGAAAAACACCGCTTCTGGAGCTTACCCATATTGAGAAAGAGCTGGGGCTCAAGGCAAAGCTTCTGGCTAAGCTTGAGTACTTCAACCCGGCAGGTTCTGTAAAGGACAGAATCGGGAAAGCAATGATCGACGATGCCGAGGCCAGCGGAAAGCTTAAACCAGGCTCTGTGATCATCGAGCCTACCAGCGGAAACACAGGAATTGGACTTGCTGCAGTGGCAGCTGCCCGTGGCTACCGGATTATAATTGTAATGCCTGAGACCATGTCTGTGGAGCGCCGCCAGCTTATGAAGGCTTACGGTGCCGAGCTGGTTCTCACCGAGGGGGCAAAAGGTATGAAGGGGGCAATTGCCAAGGCAGATGAGCTTGCAAAGGAGATTCCTAACAGCTTTATCCCAGGCCAGTTTGTGAACCCTGCAAACCCCAAGGCTCACCGCGAGACCACCGGACCGGAGATCTATGAGGATACAGACGGCAAGGTTGATTTCTTTGTTGCAGGAGTCGGCACCGGTGGAACTATTACCGGAGTAGGCGAATACCTTAAGTCAAAGAATCCTGGTGTCAAGGTTGTGGCTGTAGAGCCTGCGACATCTGCAGTGCTTTCCACAGGTGTGGCTGGACCTCATAAGATCCAGGGAATCGGCGCTGGATTTGTGCCCGATGTGCTCAACACCAAGGTTTACGACGAGATTATCCCTGTCAAGAACGAAGATGCTTTCGAGACTGGAAAGCTGATCGGAAAGAAAGAGGGTGTGCTGGTGGGAATCTCTTCCGGCGCCGCAGCATTTGCTGCAATTGAACTGGCAAAACGCAAGGAGAATGCAGGAAAGACCATTGTGGTGCTCCTGCCGGATACAGGTGACAGATACCTCTCGACTCCACTCTTTGCTGAGTAATAAACCGTTTGTACCTACAGACGACGAGCTGTCCTGGCTTCTTAGTCAGGACAGCTTTGATTCTTTCCTCTTTAAGGAAGCTGATGCGGTACGGCAGCGTTTTTACGGAAAGCAGGTTTACCTGCGGGGACTTATAGAGTTTACAAACTACTGTAAGAACAACTGCCTTTACTGCGGGCTGCGTGCCAAGAACAGCCTTATAAGCCGCTATCGGCTGTCTAAAGAGGACATTCTCTCCTGTTGTGCCCAGGGCTATGCTCTGGGCTATCGTACTTTTGTGCTGCAGGGTGGGGAGGATCCATTTTTCACAGACGAGATAATTATCGATATTGTCTCTTCTATCCATAAGGCCTACCCTGACTGTGCAATAACCCTTTCTATAGGGGAAAAGGAAAAGAGCAGCTACCAGGATTTCTTTGATGCAGGAGCCCGCCGTTATCTTCTGCGGCACGAAACTGCAGCCCCTGAGCATTACCGAAAACTGCATCCAACTTCCATGAGCCTTGAGAGGCGGAAACAGTGCCTCTTTGACCTTAAGGCGATAGGGTATCAGGTGGGCTCCGGCTTTATGGTGGGCTCTCCGTATCAGACTGTCGAAAACATAATTGCAGATATCAGGTTCCTGCAGTCGCTCCAGCCTGACATGATAGGTATTGGTCCATACATAACACAGAGCGATACTCCATTCAAGGACTTTCCGAATGGTGACTTCAAGCTGACACTGCGGCTCATTGCAGTGCTTCGGCTTATGTTCCCATACGCCCTTATTCCTGCAACCACTGCCTTGGGAACTATCTGTCCCGAAGGGCGCGAGCTGGGACTCAAGGCGGGTGCCAATGTGGTCATGCCCAACCTCTCTCCTGTGGCAGTGCGCAAAAAATATGCTATCTACGATTCGAAGATATGTACTGGCGAGGGTTCTGTGCAGTGCCGGTTCTGTCTGGAACGCCGTGTCACGAATGCGGGATATGAATTTTCTACAGACATTGGAGATGTGAAGAAACACTGATGAAAGCGCTTATTGCCATGAGCGGCGGGGTCGATTCCAGCGTTGCGGCTCTGCTTATGCAGCAGAAAGGATATGAATGCATCGGGTGCACCATGCACCTGTACGACAACGAGGATGCCGGAATACCTAAAAGCCATACCTGCTGCTCCCTCTCCGATGTGGAGGATGCCCGCCGTGTCGCCTACAGCCTGGGAATGGATTACTTTGTCTTCAATTTCAAGAAGGATTTCCAGCATCACATAATAGAGAAATTTATACAGAGCTATGAGAAGGGAAAGACTCCGAATCCGTGCATCGACTGTAACCGTTATATGAAGTTTGAGAAGCTTTTTGAGCGGGCCTCTATTTTGCAGTGCGATTATGTGGTTACAGGCCACTATGCCCGGATAGAGCGGGATTCTTCGGGGAAGTATCTGCTTAAGAAAGGACTGGATGAGACAAAGGATCAGAGTTATGTGCTCTACATGCTCTCGCAGGATCAGCTGTCCCATATCCAGTTTCCTTTGGGAAGCATTAGGAAGAGCCAGATACGGCAAATTGCATCGGAGCAGGGGTTCTGTAATGCCGAAAAGCCCGACAGCCAGGATATCTGCTTTGTCCCCGACGGGGATTATGCCGGGATTATAGAGCTTCATACCGGGAAAAAGGGTGTGCCAGGCAATTTTGTGGATATGAACGGCAAGGTGATCGGCCGGCATAAAGGGATTATCCACTATACAATCGGGCAGCGGCGGGGACTGGGAATCTCTGCCTCGGAGCCTTTGTATGTGGTTGAGATCCGGCCGGAGGATAATACTGTGGTGGTAGGGCATGACCAGGATCTTTTCTGCCGTAATGTAAAGGTGGATGATTTCCACTGGATTTCAGGTCACACACCGGCAGGGGAGGTGCGGTGCAAGGCCAAGATCCGCTACCGGAGCAGGGAGCAGGATGCAGTGGTCTATCCTAAGGAGGATGGCACTGTGGAGATAGTATTTGAACAGCCCCAGCGGGCTGTGACACCGGGACAGGCTGCAGTGCTGTATGACGGCGATGTGGTGCTGGGCGGTGGAACAATTATTTGAGTAAATCTGTTGATTTACCTACCAAACTCGTGGTATAATAGGGTATGATTTCGACACGTGGAAGATATGCGCTCAGAGTTCTCATAGATCTGGCTGAGCATAGGAATGGAAGCTATATTCCGATGAAGGATATCGCAGACCGGCAGGATATATCTCTTAAGTATTTGGAGAGGATAGTGCCGGTGCTTACCAAGAGCGGCCTTATAGAGGGTGTCCATGGCAAGGGTGGCGGCTACCGGCTGGTGCTTAGCCCTGAAAAATGCATAGTAGGGGATGTGCTCCGCCTTACCGAAGGGGACCTGGCGCCGGTAGCCTGCCTGGCAAAGGATGCCAAGCCCTGTGCCAGAGCGGCAGAATGCCGCACCCTTGGCATGTGGAAGAAGTTCAATTCCCTTATAAATGACTTTTTTGACGGCATAACTATTGCCGACCTGATGAATAGCAGCCCAGCTGCCGAAAACTACATTATTTAGGCAGTTTGCTGTTGACAAAACCCCACTGTGCCGTTATAATCGTTGAACATCGACGCAGGGTAGAGCAGTTGGCAGCTCGTCGGGCTCATAACCCGGAGGTCGTAGGTCCGAGTCCTACCCCTGCTAAAAACAAAAAAGCTCCTCAATGCGAGGAGCTTTTTTTATCTCTTCATGAAACTTATTTAAGCATAGCCTCGATTGCCTTGATATTCTCCAGCAGGTACTTGCCCTCAAGGAACTCTGCCATTCCCTGGTCGCATGCTGTGGCGATTACTGGTGCCATCGGCAGCCGGTCTGTAACTGTTACGCCGAACTTCTTGGCAATCTCGTCCAGGTGGCTCTCGCCGAATATCTTAATCTCCTTGCCGCAGTCCGGGCATTTTACATAGCTCATGTTCTCAACCAGACCCAGGATAGGAATATCCATAGTCTTGGCCATGTTCACAGCTTTCTCCACAATCATGCTCACCAGCTGCTGAGGCGAGGTGACAATGATCACACCGTCGATAGGAATGCTCTGGAACACTGTCAGGGCCACATCGCCGGTTCCCGGAGGCATGTCGATGAACATATAATCAATGTCGCCCCAGATGACCTCGGTCCAGAACTGCTTTACAGCACCTGCGATGACAGGACCTCTCCAGATAACAGGATCTGCAGGGTTGTCCAGCAGCAGGTTCACAGACATCACGCTTATTCCTGTCTTGCTCTTTACAGGCAGGAATGCGTCTCCGTCCTGCTTAGGATGTTCTGTTATTCCAAAGGCCTTAGGGATTGACGGCCCTGTGATATCTGCATCCATAATAGCAGTCTTGTACCCTTTGTTGTTCATCATCACAGCCAGGATAGAGGTTATGAGTGATTTTCCAACTCCTCCCTTTCCACTGACTACTCCGATAATCTTCTTGATATGTGAAAGCTCATGTGGCTTCTCGATGAAACTCTGTTTTTCTGTCCGCTCCCCACAGTTTGATGCGCAATGTGAGCAGTCATGATTGCAATCTGCCATTTTAATTCTCCTTTTTAACTGTAAAGTTGACAATCTCTTTATCATCGGTCAGCAAAATAAGGATTGAATCTTCCTCCACAAAATATGGGATAGCGATGACGCCACCTTTGGTCTTTGTAGAGAATACATCGGTCCGGTTGCCGACAGGATCTATGATCTGATATTTAAGATTTATAGGAACTGGATAATCGGGGAGAGAGCGCTCTAATAGGCCGAACACTTTTCCTTCCTCAGGTGCTGGCGGCACTATCTGAAGCTGCATCATGGTGCCCCGTTTAACCTCGGTCTCTGCCTCTGGAGTCTGTGCCACAACAGTGCCTGGCTTCTCGTCTCCCATCCTGTCCCGGAAGCTGAATGCAAACGGCAGGTTCATTCCAGTTACCTGAAGCAGTGCTTCCTGGAAGTTCATCTCCTTGAATGTAGGTACTGTGATAACTGCATTTTCCGGTCCCTGGCTGACAATAAGCTCAAGCTGTGTGTAGCTGTTTACAGGTGTTCCCGGAAGCGGCTTCTGCTGGATTATGGTGCCTCTCGGCTCGTTGCTGTAGACTGTAATTACCGGTTCCTTTATGGTTATGAATGTTCCGTATGTAGAGAACAGTGTCATAAAGTGGGTCTTGAGATCCTGCAGGTTCCAGCCTGTATAGTCGCCTATCTTGTCGATTACTGCACCCTGGCTGACGAACAGTGTGACAGCTTTTCCAGCCCGGCGGATAGAGCCCGGGGAAGGCTGCTGCTCAAGGATTTTTCCCTTGTCGCCCGGGTTCTGGGAATAACGCAGCTGTATCTTGGATGTAAGCCCTTTGTCCTGGATGGCAATAAGAGCCTCCTCCAGCTGCATGCCGTTCACGTCCGGCACTACGGTTATCTCTGAACCGCGGAAGGTAAGGAAGAAGCCGGCCAGTGCCGAAGCCCCTAAAAGTATGATCATTCCCATAAGGGTGAATACAGTTATTTTTCCAGAATTATTCATTTTTCTCTCCAAGAACAGTACCAATAACATTTCTGGCACCGTTTAAGAATGACTTGAAATCCATCTCGTTCTTAGCCTGCGGCTTAAGGTATTGTATGGCCAGGCAATCCTTCCCTGTGGCAACTATTATACCCTGACGCCTGTCCACACCAAGCACTGTGCCGCATTCGCCACCTTTAAACTCCTCTCCAGTGTACAGAGAAGCCTGGGTAATTGCAATGGTTTTTCCCGCCATGGTGGTGAAACTGCCTGGCCAGGGCTGGTAGGCCCGTATCTTGCGCTCTATGGATGCGGCGCTTTCGTGCCAGTCTATTATTCCATCCTCTTTTTTAATCATTGAGCAGTAGGTGGCCTTGGCCTCGTTCTGGGCTGTGTAGTTTAAGGAATCGGCCTCCAGGGCTTTTATGAATCCCGGGATGAGCAGTGCACTTTTGGCTGCAACAAACTCGGTGAGGTCCGGGGCTGTCTCGGTTCCATCCAGAGGGAAAGGTATCTGCAGCGCTATGTCGCCGGTGTCCATCTTAAGGGCCATCTTCTGAATTGTTATTCCGCTGACTATATCCCCTGCCAGGATTGTGGCATTTATAGGGGCCGGCCCTCTCCAGCGTGGCAGGAGCGATGGATGGATATTGAATGCGCCGTTTGTGAAAAGGTCAAGGAATTCTTTCTTGAAAATTTTTCCGAATGCAAAAGTGATAAGGGTGTCAAACCCCTCTTCCTTAAGGAAACTAATGAATCTTTCATCAAGCTTCTCTGGCTGGAACACAGGAATAGCCCGTTCCAAGGCGCACACCTTGACAGGAGATGGGGTGAGTATGTTCTTTCTTCCTGCGGGGCGGTCCGGATTGGTAAGGACACCAGACACCTGATGGTTATCGGACAGCGCCTTGAGTACAGGTACTGCTATGGCCGGGGTTCCTGCAAAAAGTATCTTCATTTGTTCTGGCTCATCTTCTCGTATTTGCTTATGACTTTATTCTTGATGTTCTGTGGCAGTCTGTCCACAAAGAGGAGGCCGTTCAGATGGTCGTTCTCGTGCAGTATTATCCGGGCAAGCCACCCTTCGGCATTCAGGTGGAATATCTTTCCGCTGGTATCCTGAGCCTGAACTTTGACAGAGTAGGGTCTGACCACATTTGCCCAGACACCGGGCAGGCTAAGGCAGCCTTCCTCTCCATTCACAGTCTCCTGAGAAGTCTCGATAATCTCCGGGTTTATGAAAACTCTCGGCTTGTCGTCCACTGCTTCGGTTACAAAGAAGCGTCTGGAAATGCCTATCTGCGGTGCTGCAAGGCCGACCCCTTTCTTTTCCCTCATAAGGACAAACATCTGGCGGACAGTCTCCTCCAGAGCCTGGTCGAAGGTCTCCACAGCCTTGGCTTTTTCCCGCAATACTTCATTTCCTAATGTGACAACATCCAGATCCATAAACTTCTCCAGATTATATAATATAAGAAAATAAAGTCTTTAACAAGATATTGTCAGTTCCACAGATAGAGCTTGTGGATACGGTATGAGATAAACACTGTGCCGGTGGCAAGGAATGCCATTCCGATGAATGCCCCGAAAGGAGAGGCTGTATAGAACAGAGTGTGGCTCCCGGAGAGGATGAATATCATGCTCACAGCAAGGTTCAGATACTCCCAGTTCCGGTTCTGCAGATAGTTGAAGGCCAGGGTAAGGACGGTCAGGACTTTGATTATAAGCAGGGCAGTGAAGAAGAAATCAAGGCCTGGAACGAACAGGGCATTGACCCCTTTGTTAGGAGTGAATGGCAGCAGTATGGCCACAAACAGGGCAAAAAGCGCTATAGCGCTGAGCAGGGTTGCAAAGGGTTTGTATTCGGTGTCGATAGTCATCATGGCAAAGCAGAGGAGTGCAAAAACACCTAAGATCTTGCCGAAATATGCCAGCCGGGTCAGGATAAGGACATATGATTCAGGCTTGTCCAGCTGTTCCAGGATATAGATGATAGACCTTATTCCGTCGAAGTTCAGGGTGAGCAGGAAGATAAGGAAGAAGAAGATTTCTGCCCGGGTGTTCTGCAGGAAAAACTTGCGGATGAAATATACAGAGAATACCGAGAAGATAATGGTTATGCTGGGTATTAGGACGTTGGGGCTGGTCAGCATCTGACCGAAAGTCTGGGGCAGCCCTTTGGAGAGATAGGCAAGAAGCCCGATGAAAAACAGGATGGATACGGCAGAGAAAATATTGAAACTGATGATTATTATATTCCGTTTGCTCAGTACAGCCATAGCTTAACTATAACATTACGGCGGAAATTTTCAATAATTTTTTGTTATATATCTTTTTTTTTTCGAAGGAAGAAAGTAGGGTTTTCTCAAGAACAGGAGGTTCAGATATGATTTGGAATCCGGAAGCCGAACAGGCGAAACAGGAAGTAAGAGAGAAACAGCAGCTTGCTGATCTTCAGAAGCTGGCAAAGAAAGTATATGAGAAAGTTCCTTTTTATAAGCAGCGGTTTGACGAGATGAAGGTCAAGCCGGAAGATATAAGATCCCTTGAGGATATCAAATACCTTCCATTCACCACCAAGACAGACCTGCGGGACACCTATCCGTACGGCCTTCTGGCAGTGCCTATGAAGGATATTGTGGAAGTCCACACATCATCGGGCACCACAGGTATTCCGGTGGTGGATGCATATACACGGAACGACCTGGGCGGCTGGGCCGAAGGAATGGCCAGAACCCTTACCATGGCTGGCGCAGGTCCAGAGGATGTGCTCCAGAACGGATACGGATACGGCCTTTTCACAGGTGGACTTGGCGCCCACTACGGCGGCCAGAAGATCGGTATGACAGTGCTTCCTATCTCCTCAGGAAACACCGAGCGGCAGATCAACTTCATGCGCGACTTCGGGACAACAGTGATGACCTGTACCCCATCCTATGCCCTCTATATCTCCGAGGTGCTGGCAAAGATGGGCATAGACCGCAATCAGCTTAAGCTTAGGATCGGCTGCATGGGGGCAGAGCCTTGGAGCGACAATATGCGCAAGGAGATCGAGAAGAAGCTGGGAATCAAGGCTTACGATATCTACGGACTTACAGAGATAACCGGTCCTGGTGTATCCAGCGAGTGCGAGGTCCAGAGCGGTCTGCATGTGAACGAGGACCTCTTCTATCCGGAAGTGATCAACCCTGCGACTGGCGAGGTTCTGCCGTATGGCGAGAAGGGAGAGCTTGTAATTACAACACTTAAGAAGGAAGGAACTCCGCTTATCCGCTACAGGACACGCGATATCACCTACCTGTACAGGGAAGAGTGTGCCTGCGGACGGACCACCATCAAGATGCACAGGCTCTTCGGCCGTGTTGACGACATGCTTATCATCAAGGGTGTCAATGTATTCCCATCCCAGGTTGAGCAGCTCCTTATCCAGATCAAGGGAATCACCCCTAACTACCAGATTATCCTTACACGCGGCGATAATCATCTGGACGAGATGGAGATCAAGGTCGAGATGGACGAGAACACATTCTCCGACGAGACCAAGGATCTGGAATCACTTAAGAATAGAATTTACAATTCAGTTAAGTCAAAACTTGGAATCTATGCTAAAATAAGACTGGTTGAGCCTATGTCAATCACAAGATCTGAGGGCAAGGCCAAGAGAGTAATTGATAACAGAGTTATCTGAAGGAGGAATGTATGACAATTAACCAGATTTCAGTTTTTCTTGAGAATAAATCGGGTCGTATTGCCGAGGTTACCAGAGTGCTTGCAGAAGCAGGCATAAACCTGCGGGCCATGACTATTGCCGACACAGCCGACTTCGGCATACTCAGAATCATTGCGAACAACTACGAGAAGGCACGGGAAGTGCTGGAGGCAAATGAGTTCACCACCCGGGTAACCAGAGTGCTGGGCATCGAGGTTTCGGACGAGCCGGGCGGACTGTATAAGATCATGAAGCTGTTCAAGGATAACGGTGTGAACATCGAATACCTGTACGCGACACTGGAGCAGAAGGATGGCAAATCCATAGTCATCTTCAAGGTTGCCAATGTGGAGCAGGGCCTTAAGATAGCTCGTGACAACGCATTGGTGACAATATCTGGAGATGATTTCTAAGACACGGTTTTTTAAAAGTGCAGTTTTAATAGTTTTAGCAGCCCTGATTGTATGTGGCTGCACTGGAAAACCCAAACCTATCCGGCAGACAGAGCTGGCTCTGGGGACAGTATGCTCTGTCTCTCTCTTTGACAGCTCAAAGCAGGCTCTGCTGCCGGCCTCTTTTTCCCTTATCTCCCAACTTGAGAATAAAATAAGCAAAAACATTCCAGAAAGCGAGATCTCTTCCCTTAACCGCAATGCGGGGGTTTCGGCCGTAGTTCTCTCTGAACCGGTGTTCCAACTTTTGACGATAGCCCAGAAATATAGTATCTTATCAGAAGGGATGTTTGATGTGACCATAGACCCGGTGGTGGAGCTGTGGGGCATAGGAACAGACCATGCGGCAGTTCCTGCCAGAGATAAGCTTGAGCATGCTGTCGGTCTGGTGGATTACCGCAATTTGGTGCTGGATGCTGCAAACAGCAGCGCGTTCCTGCCGGCCAAGGAGCTGGCTGTGGACCTAGGTGGCATAGCCAAAGGTTATATAGCTGACCAGGTTAGAGATTTTCTGGTATCTGGCGGTGCTGGTGGCGGTATTATAGACTTGGGTGGCAATATCCTGGTCTTTGGCAAAAAGCCTGATGGCAGCAGTTTCCGCATAGGAATCCAGGATCCATTCGGCGGCCGGGGTTCTGCCATAGGGGTGGTGACCCTGGAAGAGGGCTCTGTAGTTACATCCGGCATCTACGAGCGGTTCTTTGAGCAGGATGGAAAGCGGTATCATCATATCTTTGATGTCAGAACCGGCTATCCTGTGGAGAACAATCTGGCTGGCGTCTCTATTTTGACCCAGGAATCGGCGGCCGGAGATGCCCTTTCTACCGCAGTCTTTGCCCTGGGGCTTGAGAAGGGGATGGCACTGGTGGAGAGGACCGGCGGTGCAGAGGCTATATGCATCACCAAGGATAAGGAAGTTTATATTTCTTCCGGCCTTAAGGACTCTTTTACCCTTACCGACCGGAATTTTACAATGCGAGGTGCGTTTTGATCTGTGATATCTGTGGCAACGACAATGCCATTATGCATATACGGCAGATTATGAATGGAAAGAACGATGTTTCCCTGAATCTGTGCGAAAGCTGTGCTGTCAAGAACGGTTTTCAGATAGGGCAGGAGAACTCCATCCATATTCCTGCTCTTTTAGAAAAGCTCAAGAACTTTAAGAAGGGGCTTAACCCCGATGATATGAATGTGGTGTGCCACAACTGCAACACCACCCTGGCCGAAGTGAAGAAGCATGGAACTGTAGGATGCAGCCAGTGCTACGAATACTTCGACGAATATCTTTCCTCCTATTTCAAGAATCCAGGTGCAAACCATCAGAAGGGGGGAAGGGCCAGGGGACCGGTCCGGGAGGTCATTTCCCAGGCAGAATACAAGAAAGCACTTGAGAAAAAGCTGGAGCAGGCAGTCTCTATCGAGGACTACGAATCGGCTGCCGTAATCAGGGATAAAATAAAGGCGCTGGTGGATTAATATGGATCTATGTACTGATGTGGTCCTTCATTCCTATGTGCGTTTAGCCCGTAATATGAAGGACTGGAAATACTTTTCCCGCCTTACCGGAACCGAGGTGGGTTCTCTGAATCTGCAGCAGGGCGAGGCTATGGACAAGCTTCCCGATTTTACATTCCGTGCCCTGGATGAGCTCTCTTTCTCCAAGCGCCAGCTTATGGTTGAGAAAAATATCATCAACCCCGAGTCTATAGTAAGCTCGGGAAAATATGTGGCCACTTCCCCCGGAGTAAGACCTTTTGTAATCTTCAACGAAGACGATCACATCCGGATAAAATGCTTTATCCCCGGCCTTGATATCTTTTCGGCCTACAACAGCTGCTCCGATGTGGAAAAACGGCTCCGCACTGTGTTCGAGTTCCAGAATTATCCTAAGTTTGGATACCTTACCTCGGCAGTGGATGACTGTGGCACCGGGCTCCATGTGTATGCAACCATGTTCCTTCCAGGTCTTGCGCTGGATGGAAAGCTGGATCAGTTCTTCAAGACTGCAGACTCATCAGGTGTGCAGGTGAAAGGGTATGTGGATACTCTCGATTCTACCCCTAAAGGGTGCATCTTCCTCATAGAGAATCAGATGGCAACCGGAAGCAGCCCCATGGATCTCCTGACTCGCATGAACGATATCTATTCCCATATTGTGGATATGGAGCGGGAGGCCCGGAATCATATTATGGAGGTGCGCCGCCTTGATATAGAGGACAAGGTGATGCGCTCTTACGGTGTCATCCGGTATTGCAGGAAACTGACTATATGGGATGCCCTTGAGCTGATAGCAGATATTAAGCTGGGAGTCTGCGCAGGCATACTTAAGGATATGCCTGATAACCTGGATTCCCTTTTCATAGAGATGCAGAAGTACCATGTGCTTGCCGACGCCATGGTAGGACCTTTCGATAGGGATGATATAGATGTTGATATCCTGCGTGCGGCAGCCCTGCGTAAGAAGCTGGGAATAAAGGAGGCTTCGATTGGTTAAGGAAGCGGTAAAGAGCAAAACCCCTATGCTGGACAGCTTTGCCAGAGACCTGGTGCTTATGGCATCCTCCAGGCAGCTGGATCCGATAGTGGGACGCGATAGAGAGATAAACAGACTTATGCATATACTGGCCCGGCGGCGGAAGAACAACCCTGTGCTTATAGGGGAGCCGGGAGTAGGCAAGACTGCTATTGTAGAAGGCTTTGCCCACAGGATTGCCCAGGGGACTGCCCCCGAGGTGTTCCTGGAAAAGCGGATAATGGTTATAGATATGGGTTCTCTGGTGGCTGGCACCAAGTTCAGAGGCGAGTTCGAGGAACGGCTTAAGAACCTGATAAAGGAGGTTGAGTCGGTGAAGGATGTGATCCTGTTCATAGACGAGATCCACACTATTGTAGGCGCCGGCGGATCCGAGGGGGCAGTGGATGCGGCCAACATACTTAAGCCTGCTCTGGCCAGAGGCACTTTCCAGTGCATAGGGGCCACCACCATGGATGAATACCGCAGGCACATAGAAAAGGATGCTGCCCTGGAGCGTCGTTTCCAGACTATATTGGTGGAGGAGCCGGACAGGGAGCAGACTCTGGAGATTCTCAAGGGGTTACGCACCAACTACGAGAACTTCCATAATGTAAGCTTCAGCGATGAGGCCCTGGAGGCTGCTGTAGACCTTTCTACCCGGTATATAACCAGCCGTATGCAGCCCGATAAAGCTATAGACCTTTTGGATGAATCGGGGGCACACTGCCGTATTGCCTTTGTGGAAAAGCCTGCCGAACTGCTGAATCTGGAGGAAAAGATCGAGCGCCTTACAGAGGAGAAAAAGCATTTTGTACAGGTGCAGGCCTACGAGAATGCAGCCAAGGTGCGGGACGAGATAAACAAGCTTAAATACACTCTGGATATGACAGCTCAGGAGTGGCGTGCCTCCTTGAAGCTGAGCAGGAATATCATAGATGTGGAGGATATCTGCCGCACCCTCTCCTCCATGACAGGCATACCGGTTTCCGGTATCTCCAGGAACGAGACGGAGAAGCTTCTGAAGATGGAGGAGCACCTGCACCAGCACGTGATAGCCCAGGATGATGCCATAAAGGCTGTCTCTGCCGCAATACGCCGTTCCAGGGCTGGAATAGCTTCGCCGAAGCGGCCTCTTGGTTCTTTCATATTCCTAGGGCCAACTGGTGTTGGAAAAACTTACCTTGCAAAACAGCTGGCACAGTACCTTTTCGGCAGCGAGGATGCCCTTATCCGCGTTGATATGTCAGACTATATGGAAAAACACACCACATCCCGGCTGGTCGGTTCACCTCCTGGTTATGTGGGATATGGAGAGGGGGGCTGGCTTACCGAGAAGGTGCGCCGCAAACCCTACTGTGTCATCCTGTTCGACGAGATAGAGAAGGCCCATCCCGATGTGTTCAACCTGCTTCTGCAGATGCTGGAGGAGGGAGAGATTCAGGACAGCATGGGGCACAGGGTCTCTTTCCGCAACGCTGTAATAATTATGACCAGCAATGCAGGCACCCGGGAGTTTGCATCCGATTCCATAATGGGATTCCGCCGGGACGAAGAATCCCAGAGCCGAAGCACTATCAGATCTGCAGCCCTGAACGAGCTTAAGCGGAGCTTCAGACCCGAATTCCTCAACAGAATTGACGAGATTGTGGTGTTTGACCTGCTCAGGCCGAAGGAGATTGAGGCTATCTTTGACCTGATGCTTAAAGAGCTTTCAGGCCGGCTTAAGGAGAAAGGTATAACCCTGTCGCTCTCTCCGAAGGCAAAGAGATATTTCATCGGAAAAGGCTTTGATCCCAAGTTCGGTGCCCGTCCAATGCGGCGTCTGATCCAGAAGGAGCTGGAGGACGAGATTGCCTTTAAGCTTATAAACAGAGAGCTTAAAAGCGGAGACAAGGCACATGTGACTATGCCTAAGGATAAGATTCTGATTTCTTAAAGTGGAATTCTTAGAACCATTCCTGGGAAAATCTTTCTTGCATCCTCGATGTTGTTGTAGACAGCCAGTTTCTCGGATGTGATTTTATATTTCTTGGATATTTTATCAAGAGTATCCCCAGCCTTTACAGAATAGGCCACTATTGAACTGCTTTCTGCAGCCAGGCTTTGGGATGACCCGTCGGAGACTAACGATGAGAGCATGATGGTCTCCAGGCTTGAATCCTCAGGCAGAGCAAAGCTGGCCGGCTTCTCATACTTAGGTACGATGGTGCCCAAGTGGTAGATCAGCAGGGCTACTGCAATGCAGGCAGCCCCTTTGAGCACAAATTTGCTGCAGAGTATGCCGGCACATTTCTTAAGCACCGGAACTAAGTCGATTTGTACTGGGTCTTTCTTCTGCTTGCAGGTTTCTACCTGTGGTTCAGTCATAAGCTGACTGTAGTTAAATATTTCGTTCATAATGGGTAATTATTGTATCGACAAGATTTAAAATAAAAATTAGTATATATTTTGATGGATAAGACAAAGAAAGCCATATTTATATTTGCAATAGCTCTTATTTCCCTCTGCGGTCTCATATGCCGTTACTTTTATCTTATGGTGTTAAGCCCCAGGAATGATGCAGCTTCCCGCAATATTTACAGGATTGAGCGGGGGCCTATTTTGGACCGCAACGGAGTAGTATTGGCAATCCAGACCCGTCTTTTCAGGGTTTCAGGTTGGCGTCCTACCTTGAAAAATCCCGATTATGTGGCAAAAAAGCTTTCTGAGATTCTCGAGATTCCGGAGAAAGAGATAAAGGAGAAATTCGAAAAGAAAGGGGGCGATCTGATACAGCTGGCCCGCAAAGTCTCCTACGAATCTGCAGAAAAAATCCAGGACCTTATTAAAAGCGGCGAAATTTCAGGTATCCGTGTAGATAACGACTATGGACGGCTCTACCCCGAGAAGGAGCTGGCATCCCATCTTATAGGTTTTGCAGGAGACGATAATAAAGGTCTGGACGGCATTGAGCTTAAAATGGACAACTACCTCTATCCGGTGGGAAACCAGGAGGCATTTTCAGGCGTTGTCTATGGCAATCAGGTTTATCTGACCATAGATGTAAACATACAGAACTTTGCCCAGCAGGCTTCTATGGATATCATGGATCAGTACGAGCCTCAGGATGGAGTTATTACCCTGGTGGCCGATGCCAAGACAGGAGAGATTCTTGCCTATGTATCCATGCCGGAGCTGGATCTGAACAATTATACAAAATATAATGCAGACGATTCTATAAAGCGGAATAAACCAGCTATCTACAACTACGAACCAGGCTCTGTCTTCAAAGTATTCAGCATAAGTTCATTCATGCATCTTCCAACCCCGGTGCAGGGCAAGGAGAGAGTGACTCCAGAATCCCGTTTTTTCTGCAACGGCTTTTATTACAATGTGCCAGGCCCTCCGATCAAGTGCACAGGAAAACATGGAAACATAGATACCGGCGATATAATCAAGTATTCCTGCAACCCGGGTACATGCACAGCATCTGAGTCGGTAAGCGAAGAAGATTTCTACTATATGATAACCCAGTTCGGTTTCGGCTCTCCTTCTGGAGCAGAGATTTCTGAGGCGGTCATAGAAGTAAACAAGGTTGAGAATTGGACTGGATATTCAAAGCCCACCAAGGCGATGGGGCAGGAGATTTCTGTAAATGCACTGCAGATAGTAAAGGCTGCTACAGCTATAGCAAACCATGGAAAGCTGCTTGTCCCGCATGTGGTCAAGAAGGTGGTGGATGCCACAGGCCATGTGGTGTTTGAGACTGGGACAGATGTCATCCAAGAGGTTATTTCCCCTTCGATTGCCGATTCCATGCTTCTTATGATGGAGCGGGCTTCTCAAGACCGTGGAACAGCCCGGCGGCACAATGTTGGCGGCGTGCGCATGTCCATGAAGACCGGAACAGCCCAGGTATATGATCCCGAGATTGGAACCTACTCCAAAGAAAAGTTCACTGCCTCCTGTCTTGCGATCTTCCCGACAGAAGACCCTCAGTACATAATCTACAATGTAGTTTTCTATCCTAAGGGACAGGTCACCACTGGTGCAGGAATTGCAGTTCCTGCTGTGGGTAAGCTGGCCAATGATATAATCTCGTATAAAGGAATGCCACGCAAAGGCGATACAGTCCTTGGGTTCGACGGCACAATAAACGATAATGGCCAGGATAAGAATTATTCAGTTATTGATGTTATCCCCGATTTCACGGGAGCTTCCAAAAAGCACCTTCTGCCTCTTTTCCGGGACGACAGGTTCAATCTGGTAATCAGGGGAGAAGGCTGGGTAGTAAAGCAGTCTCCAGCACCAGGAACTCCTGTTGAGCCTGGCATGACATTGGAATTCGAGCTCCAGTAATCAAAGATTAAAATCAGAAAGGACTTTCTTCTTTGCCTCGATTGTGACACCATCTGCCATTGTGTAGGTCTCGATGGAGCGGACAGCCTCAGGCAGAAGCTCATCTATCTTAAGATAATCGTAGGACTCTTTTATCTTCTCGAAGACTGGCTTTGTAAGCGGGAACTCCGGGGCAAACATGCTGCAGCAGTCGTCGTAGGGGAGAATAGAGGTCTCGTAGGTACCGATCTTTTTCGCAATAGTGGTTATCTCCTCTTTGTCCATGCCGATAAGTGGGCGAAAGATAGGGTAGTCGGTGCTGCTTCCGGTAAAGCGGAGGCTTTCGGCAGTCTGGCTTGCAACCTGGCTTAGGCTCTCACCTGTGACTAAAGAGTTGCAGTCCCGTTCCCTGCACACATAGTGGGATATCTTCATCATTGCAGCCCTTGAGAGGAGTGTGGATTCGTTCTTGTGGCACTTCTCGGAGATATGGGTCTGCACCGGAGTGTAGTTGACCACATGGAGCTTTATGCTTGGCACATAGGTGGAGAGAATCTCTGCCAGATGAATCACTTTATTCAGCGATTTATCGGAGGTGAATGGGTAGGTGTGGAAATAGATAGCTTCCAGAGCAAGGCCCCGTTTTGCCATCATATAGCCTGCGACAGGGGAGTCGATGCCCCCCGAAAGAAGCAGTATGCCACGGCCTGCACATCCTGTAGGAAGCCCGAAGAGCCCCTTTGTGTCAGGGCCGTAAAGATAGGCCTTGTCCCTGATCTCCACAGTGATCGAGAAATCTGGATTCTTCAATTCCACCTTGAGGTCTGGATACTTGTCCAGAACCACACCGCCAAGTTCGCAGTCAAGCTGGTATGATGAGAGTGGGAAGCTCTTATCGGCCCTCATAGCCTTTATCTTGAATGTCTTGTAATTGCCCTCTGCCATAAGCTTGTCAGCAATGTCACCACAGGCCTTCTTTATATCATCAATATTTTTTTCAACTTTCACTGTTTTAGAGAAAGCTACAATTCCGAAAACATGGGCCAGAGTGTACTCAATCTTCTCTATTTCGGCCTGGTTGTCGCCGTCGTAGTGGAGGTAGAAGCGTCCCGATCTGCCGGTGATCACCACATGGATATCTCCCAGCTGCCGGTGGATGTTGTTGGTAAGCCTTTTCTCAAATATTCTCCGGTTGCCCCCCTTAAGGGAGATCTCGCCTATTTTTATGACATACATTCTTTCCATGCTTTACCTCAGTGCTTTACGCAGTATGCTGCTCTCCTGGTCCAGTGTCCTGATTAACTCTTCTATATCCTCTTCTGTTGTAGTGCTCCCGATTGATACCCTGATTCTGGAGAATGATACATTGTCAGCCACTCCCATTGCTGCTAGAGTTTTTGACTGGCCTTTCTTCCGGTTGGAGCAGGCTGAGCCAGTACCTACGCATATGCCTTTGTCATCAAGGGTGCGGGCCAGAACCTCTGCCGGGATAGGTGTTGCGGCAAGAGAGAGAATATATGGAGAGTAGTGTTCATCTCCAGGTTTCCTGTTCTCCGGGATGATGGTGTATGCTGAGTTTTTGCCAAGTTTATCCATGAGAGAATCCATCAGCTTGTAGGCATGTGCGCTGTTCTTTTCCAGGTCTGCAAGTGCTTTCTCCAAAGCAAGTGTCATTCCATAAATTGCGGCGGTGTTCTCTGTTCCGGGGCGTATGCCGTTCTCCTGGCCGCCGCCCCGCACCATAGTCTGAATAGTGTTCTTGAGCACCAGGATGCCGGCACCTCTGGGTCCCCTTATTTTGTGGGCACTTACAGCCCAAGAGTGGATATTTGGATCTGCAAAGTTCAGTTTTACCTTGCCGGTGGCCTGGACTGCATCGCAGTGGAAATGGATTTTGTGTCCGCACTCCTTTGCATAGTTCTGCACTGCGGCGGCCAGTTCATGTACTGGCTGTATAGCGCCAGTCTCGTTATTCACTGCCATTACAGTAACAAGTTTTGTGTCGGGAGTGAGCGCTTTTTCAAGAGCTGTTGTCTTGATGATGCCGTCGGCACCTGGCTTTAAGTATGCTGCCTTGTAGCCGTTCTCTGCAAGTACTGCAGCAGGCTCAAGTACAGCAGGATGCTCGATTGCGCTGACCAGAACTGTACCACGGGAAGGCTTCCGCAGCAGGGAAAGGAGCACTATGTTGTCGCTCTCGGTGCCGCCGGATGTGAAGTAGATTTCTTCCTTTTTTACACCCAGTACTGTAGCGCATCTGGTGCGGCACTCCTCCAGCAGAGCGTTGGCTTTCTGTCCGGCCTGGTGCACCGAGGATGGGTTCCCGTAGAAGCGGGAAGAGCATTCATATATGTCCTTCAAGATGGCCGGGTCTGGCACTGCAGTAGCCGCCCAGTCCAGGTAGATACTCATAGTGTGGAGTATAATATATAACCGGCTTTGAGTAAATAAACATTAAACCCCGCAATAAGGCACAGAACACAGCCATCAGAAAAGCCTACCGAAGATATCGGGCTGCCAATTGCTTGTCTATGGGGTACACGCCGATCGAGGTAGGCTTTTACGGCTGGCTAAGTATCTGCGCCTTGAAAAAAAAGGATTATGTTTATATATTTAAACTATGAAGGTTGGCTTTTATCAGTTTGTCCCGGAATTCGGGAATGTGGAGAAAAATATCGCCACAATGGTGAGCGCAGTACGCTCTGCCGATGCAGACCTTGTTGTGTTCCCTGAGCTGGCAACATCAGGCTATCTTTTCCTTGAGCAGAAGGAAGTGGAAGAGACTGCCAGCACAGTTCCAGGCCCTATGTCCGATGCATTCTCCAAGGTTGCAGTAGAGACAGATACCGCAGTGGTGGTGGGATTTCCTGAGAAAGCTGATGGCGTATTCTACAACTCAGCCCTGATAGCAACTCCAGACGGTAAAGTGCATGTTTATCGCAAGAACCATGTATTCAACGAGGAAAAGTTATTCTTCAAGCCTGGGAACCTGGGCTTCCCAGTATTCGAGGTCAAAGGTGTTAAGGTAGGTGTCCTGGTCTGCTTTGACCACATGTTCCCAGAATCGGCACGGACTCTGGCCCTTGAAGGTGCCCAGATAATCTGCCATCCTGCGAACTTGGTACTTCCCGGCTTTGCCCAGATTACATCCTGCTGCCGTGCCCTTGAGAACGGCGTTTTCTGGATTCTGGCAAACCGCCACGGGACCGAGGATCGGAAGGGGAGGAGCCTCTCTTATTCCGGCTTAAGCCGCATTGTGGACAACCGTGGCAAGGTGCTGGTGAGCGCAGGAGCTGATGACACCGGATTCTATGGTGTTGAGATTGACCCGGCTAAAGCATTCGACAAGAAGGTGGCACCGATGGCAGACCTCTTTGCAGACCGGCGCCCCGAACTGTATAATGAGATAACAAAATAAATGAGGTAAAAAGATGAAATATAAGGCAATGCTTGTTTTAGGCTCTACAGGAGCAGGAAAGACTCCATTCGGCGACCAGATGGAGACCCAGGAGCTTTGGTATAACACCTACCATCACTTCGATTTCGGCCAGCAACTGCGGGATGCAGTGAAAGATGATGCGACACTTCTGACACCGGAGGAGAAGGCTACAGTAAAAGGGCTTCTTGAGTCCAACCAGCTTCTGGAGGACAAGGATTTCCCTATTGCAGAGAAGCTTTTGAAAGCTTTCATCGAGAAGCGTCAGGTGCAGCCTGAGGATGTTATTATCCTGAACGGTCTGCCACGCCATGTGGGACAGGCAAATGCACTGAGCAATCTTGTGAATATAAAGTTTGTTCTCTTCCTCAACTGCCCGCCTGAGGTGGCATACGAGCGGATCAAATACAACAGTGGTGGCGACAGGACAGACAGAACCGACGATTCTCTGGAAGAAGTAAAGAGAAAAGTGAATATTTTCTACGACCAGACATTCCCTCTGATCGAGTATTACAGAAGCCGGGATATAAACATTGTTGAGGTGGCTGTGGACATAGACACAATTCCACTCTTCATAATCCAGGATCTTGGCACTCTGGATGCGATGGTCTAAGCTTCGGCGAAATGACTGAATGACAGACTGAAAGTTCCTCTTCCCTGGGTAAGGCTCCGCAGTGTAGTGGAGTAGCCGAACATCTTGGCCAGTGCTGCCTGTGCCTTCACATGCTCGCTGCCGTTCCTGCTCTCCAGGCTCTCTACCAGCCCGCCCCGGGCAGTCATGTTGCTTATAACTTCGCCGATATACTCCTTTGGAGTTGCGATATCCACATTCATAATAGGCTCAAGCTTGACCGGGGCGGCCTCGCGGCAGGCGTTGTCAAAGCCCATAGCTCCGGCAGCCTCGTAGGCAAACTCGGTGGCTGTAAGCTCGTTATATTCAGCATCGATAAGCTCAACTGCAACCTCGACCATAGGGTAGCCGAACAGCGATCCAGATGTGAAGCTGCCGGTGACACCCCGTTTGACTGCCTCGATAAACTCCATAGGAAGTTTCTTCTTGAGCTTCTCGTCGTAGGTGAACTTGTTCTCTGAGCCCTGACCGGCAGGCTTAACCCGCAGTGTGATCTGGGCAAAGTTCTCCTTGTTGGCGATAACCTTGTCGAACTTCTCGACATGAGTGACTTCTTTAGTAATGGACTCTTTGTAGGATACCTGCGGGTTGCCCACATTTGCTGCAACCTTGAAATCCTTGACAATACGGGTCACCAGGATATCAAGATGGAGCTCGCCCATTCCAGAGATGATGAGCTGCCCAGTCTCCTCGCTCTCCTTTGCCACAAAGGTCGGGTCTTCCTTGGAGAGAATCTCAAGAACGCCCTTTAGCTTGTCGCGGTCAGACATGGTCTTCGGCTCTATGGCAACCGATATTACAGGCTCCGGGAACTCGATGTTCTCAAGGAGCACCTGGAATGATTCATTTCCTATGGTGTCGCCGGTCTGGGCAAGCTTGAAGCCGATTACAGCTCCTATGTCGCCTGCCGCGAGGGTGTCTATAGCCTCCTGTTTGTTGGAGTGCATCCTGAAGAGTCTGGTTATTCTTTCACGTTTTCCTTTGCTTATGTTCATAACAGCAGTACCGTTTGAAATACTTCCGGAATACATTCTTATAAAGCACAGACTTCCTGCAGCAGGGTCGTTCTGGATCTTGAACACCAGTCCCAATGGTCTGCCCGATGGGTTGCATGGCACCTCAACCTTATCTCCTTTCTTGGCATGCACACCGATTGCAGGTGGCATCTCGTCCGGTGCGGGGAGGTAGTCAACCACGCCGTCCAGAAGGCACTGAACTCCGGTATTCTTAAGGGAAGATCCTACAAACACCGGCAGCAGGTTGCCATCCAGGGTAGCCTTTCGGATAGTGGCCTTTATCATATCAAGAGGAATCTCTTCGCCGTTCAGATAGAGCTCTGTGATCTCGTCGGAGAATGCAGAGATGTTGTCCAGCAGGCTGTCTCTCCACTGTGTTGCCAGCTCCTTACGGTCATCTGCAATATCGGAGGTGGTCATGGTGACCCCTTTGTCGGCAGGATCGAACCGTATTTCCTTCTGGTTCAGGATATCAATGACACCCTCAAACTCATTCTCGGCCCCGATAGGGAGGAAGAGTGGAACAGGGTTTGCACCCAGCTTCTCCTTTATCTCATCCACTACAGCAAAGAAGTTGGCTCCCATCCGGTCCATCTTGTTCACAAATGCAATCCGTGGAACCTTGTACTTTTCTGCCTGCTTCCAGACTGTCTCGGACTGGGGCTCAACCCCGCCGACAGCGCAGAATATGGCAACTCCGCCGTCCAGAACTCTTAGGGAACGCTCCACCTCGGCAGTGAAATCCACATGGCCCGGGGTGTCGATGATATTGATCTGATGGTCACGCCAATAGCATGTTGTGGCAGCCGAGGTGATGGTTATTCCCCGGTCCTGCTCCTGCTCCATCCAGTCCATGGTGGCTTCGCCGTTGTCGACTTCGCCGATCTTATGGTTCTCTCCGGTATAGAAGAGGATACGTTCTGTGGTTGTTGTCTTTCCGGCATCGATATGGGCCATGATGCCGATATTGCGCATATTCTTAAGCGTCATAAAATCTCCGGTTAAATATTCAGGTCTTTCTCGTGGAGCACAACTCCGCCTGCAACAAGCTTTTTCTGCAGATCCTTGACATCGATTCCCGGGATGTCATCGAAGCATGCTGCTGCAATACCAGCCGCCTCTCCAGTAACAGCACAGGCTGGAATAACCCGGGAGGCATCCCACATGTGCTCGGTTACAGAGATGTTTCTTCCTGCTGTGATAAGGTTTTTCACTTCCTTGTTGTAAAGTGCTCTGAATGGTGTCTCGTAAACAGGACCCCGCTTCTTCCAGTTGCTGTACATACCGATGGAGTCCTCAAAATACTTGTGCTCATCTGCCACATCGTATGTATATTCGCCCACAATTCTCCGTGTCATGCGGATCTGCGGGATAGTTGCAATAAGGGTAGGAACATGGTTGGGGTCGCTCTTCCGTTTTAAAACAATGTCCCTCAGAGTCTGCTCGTGTGATAGCTGCATCATCTCGGAAAGCTCAAAACCGCTTAAGCCGGTGAACCGTCTGTCGATGAGAGGCTTTCTCTCGTTGTTTCCGGTCTTCTCCTCGTCTGGAATGTCAGCAGCACCGATCTGATTCAGCTTGTGCCAGTTGTCCTTGATGGAGAAGTACCATGCGGCCAGCACGTTTCCAGCCTTGAATGTCTCCTCTGGAATCTTTGCAAAATGGACAATGTCGGCATCGCCGGTTGTATCCACAATATTCTTGAATTTGATGGCAAAGCGTCCGCTCTTGTTATTGGCTATTACAGCCTCGATCCGGTCGGCAGAGCGCTTGACATCGCTTATCTCTGTTCCATAGAGTATCCGCACACCGTTCTGGTTAAGGAGTTTCTCCGATTCCAGGGCAAAGAGAGAGGCATTGTACTGAACCTCAAACCGTTTTCCGTCCCTCTTCTCCTCGAAGGTGCCGTTCTCGAGCCATGCCTTGGGGTAACGGCTTTCCACTAAGTGCTTAATAGAGAGCATGAAGAGCTCCTGGCAGATTCCGAAGGAGACCTGATGTCCCATTCCGTCATCTATAGGGAGGTAGATTGCGATAAGTCCAGATGTGGCAAGGCCGCCCAGAATCCAGGATCTCTCTATCATGGTGACCTTTGCTCCGGCCCTTGCTGCTGCCAAAGCTGCTGCAATTCCAGCTATTCCACCGCCTGCAACCAGCACATCACATTCCTCTACAACAGGGGTATCAAAACTCTCATGAATAATTTCCATAGTATACTCACTCCTTGAATACAATAATCCATTATAATTATATCGTTTCCAAAAAGAAATAGGGAAACCCCATAGAAAAACCAAAAATATATATAATTTTTCTATCTTCACAATTTAAAGAAGTTATGGTTATAATGGAAAAAGAGAGAAAAACGAGGAGGACGTTTTGAAAAAATTCTTATTAGTATGTTTGATTGCTCTTCTTGCAGTTAGTGCATTCGCCGGCGGATCCGGAGAAAAAGCTGCCAAAGGCTCTGATATGCCTAAGGAAATTACAGTAGCTATTCCTGCACTTCCAGCAACAATGGAGCCAGGAAAAGAAGTTCTGGTATCAATGTACCGTGTATTCATGAATGTATACGACAACCTTATCTTCACCGACTATCAGAACAACACAGGTATGATGCCAGGCCTGGCAGAGTCCTGGAAGCAGATTGACTCACAGACCCTTGAGGTTTACCTGAGAAAAGGTGTTAAATTCCACAACGGAACTGATTTCAACGCAGATGACGTTCTGGTTACATTCAGCCAGGAAAGACTTTTCGGCGAGAAGCCAGCTGTAGGTGTAAAGGACAAGAACTGGCCTTCCCTCAAAGAGGTTCAGAAGATTGACGATTACACAGTTCGGTTCATCACATCTAAACCAGACCCGACAATGGTTCAGATCCTGTCACTCCCTTGCTACTCAATCATCAGCGGCGAGGATTTCAAGGCGACACCATTCGTAGACTGGCAGTTCAAGCCTATCGGAACAGGTCCTTATAAGATTGTTGACTTCGATGCAGAAGACCATCTTATCGTAGAGAAGAACCCAGAATACTGGGGCGGCGAGCCAGCATTCGACAAGATCACATTCAAGGTTGTTAAGGAGATTGCGGCAAGAATCGCAGGACTCCAGTCCGGAGACTATCAGGTTATCTGTGACGTTCCTACCGACTTCCATGCTACAGTAAATGCAGACTCTCGGACAGAGATCATCGGTGGACCTATTGCAGTTGCAAGAACCATCTACATGAACATGCACAAGCCATATATGGACCTTCACCTGAGAAAGGCACTCTGCTACTCAATCGACCGCGATGCACTGGTAAGAGACCTCTGGAACAACATGGTTGACGTTCCACACGGAATCCAGTACAAGGACTTCGGCGATATGTATGTTGCAGAGCACCCAGCTCCAAAATATGATGTAGAAGAGGCTAAGAAAGAGCTCGCTCAGTCTGAATATGTGAAGATGGGATCCCCAGAGCTGGTATTCAGAATCATGAGAGACTACTACCCAGGAGAGGTTGATACATCCCAGGCATGTGTAGAGATGTGGAAGAAAGTTGGAATCAACGTAAAGATCGAAGTATGCGAGAACCAGCAGCAGGTTAACGCTACCGATGCCAACAAGATCAGAACTCTTGACCTTAGAAACACAATGCATAACACCCTGTATCCAGACCCAGTAGGCGGCCTCTGGAGAACATTCAAGCCATCCTATGACGCAACCAGATACTACAACTGGGATTCACGGAAGTTCGCTGAGTACGGCGAGATCCTGAGCACCAGCATCGATCCTGCAGAAAGAAAGGCTGCTCTCAAGGCAATGCTTATCGAATGGGACGAGAACCCACCTGCAGTTATGCTTTACAACACACCTATGTTCTACGGAAAGGCAAAGGACATCCAGTGGAAGTCATATCCTTGCTACTTCATGGACTTTGGACCTCGGAACGTAAAAAAGTGATTTAGAGCACAGTTATTGTGAATCGGGGAACAGAATAAAATCTGTTCCCCTTTTTTTATCTGTTTTTAGGGAAAAATCGTGGTTGCGTACTGTATAATAAAGATGTACTATATATAGTAGAGAGGGTATGCATGAATAATAATCTTAC
>JAGCGL010000035.1 GCA_017649605.1 Spirochaetia bacterium | reverse complement strand
ATATAAAGCAATGCACTGGATGTATCCATGTAGAAATCAAGCCCTTTCAGGCTCTCCACCACCCATGGCAAGTGACGGTATCCGCCCAGGTGGGCAGCCACTACCTCTATCCCTGGGACAGCCTTAAGAAGCTTGGCCAGCTTCTGGGGCGACGACCAGTTCTCTTCCGGTGGGAAGATATCGCCGACATGGAACAGGATTGTGAATCTTCCCTTGGCCTCCTCCATCATGTCATAAAGGACAGGATTGAGCATATCTATCTTCTGGAAATCTGGATGAAACTTGATTCCCCTGATACCTGCATCATAGAGCCTGTCCATCTCGCTCTTCCAGTCGGCATAGTCGGTGTGGAGCGTACCGAATGGGATAAAGTACGGATATGTTTTTTTCATGGTTATGGCCCAGTTGTTTGCAGGGACAACCTGGGCAGCATTGGTGGCGGCACAGAGAGCTACAGCCTTGTCTATGCCTGCCTCATCCAGCTTAGCCTTAAGATCGGTGGCAATCCCTTTGTAGGGCTGCCCCAGCTTATAGTGATCGGCCAGGTGCTGGACTGCTTTATCTGCTATCTTCTCGTGAAAGACATGGGTATGGATATCTATTCTGCACGACATGGTGTTATTCTAATTACTTGACGGAACTTTTGCAATATTTGTATTCTAAGAGTATGGCATATACTCACCTTTTTTTTGATGCAGACGGCACCCTTTTCGACTTCAACACATCGGAGAAAAAAGCTCTGGAGAAGACTCTCCGCACCCTTTGCGGCACATGGATGCCGGAACTGGCAGATCTGTACCATCAGGTGAACAAGGCGGCCTGGAAGGAGCTTGAGAAAAAGCTTATAACTCTGGATCAGCTTAAAGTGCTGCGCTTTGAGCGTTTCATGAAGCAGATTGATCTTAAATTCGATCCGGCAGAGGTGTCCCAGATGTACACCGGTTTTCTGGCCCAGTCTGACGACCTGTTTCCAGGTGCTTTGGAAATCCTTGAGAAGCTGTATAAAAAATATTCGCTGGTGCTGGTCACCAACGGAATCACAGCAGTGCAGCGGGGGCGTATCGCTGCTACCGGTACAGAGAAATATTTCAAGGCGATAGTGATTTCGGAAGAGGCTGGCGTGGCCAAGCCCGATGCTGCATTTTTCCAGATTGGGGCCGAGAAGACGGGAAATCCGCCCAAGGAGAATATACTGATGATTGGCGACAGCCTGACATCGGACATTCCTGGAGCAATTAACTATGGAATAGATTCCTGCCTTATTGTGATGCCCCACAAGAAGGTGCCCGAGTTTGCACCTGGCGACAGAAGGCCAGACTTTATAATCCGTAATTTCGACCAGCTGGAGGAGATACTCAGATGAAATATTTAGGAGCCCATGTAAGTGCATCGGGTGGGCTTTATAACGCCCCTCTGAATGCAAAAGCAATAGGTGCAAATGCCTTCGCCATGTTCACCAAGAACCAGAAGCAGTGGAGCGCCAAACCCCTGACTGCCGATGAGATTGCCCAGTTCAAGGCTGCAGTGGCCGAGGGCGGCTTCTCTGCTGATTATATCCTCCCCCACGACAGCTATCTGATCAATTTAGGAAATGCAGACCCTGAGAAAAGGGGCCGTTCCCTCGCCTCCTTCAAAGAGGAGCTGGTGCGGGCCAGCCAGCTGGGGCTTAAATATGTGAACTTCCACCCCGGAAGCCACCTTAAGGAGATTACCGAAGAGGAGTGCCTGGACCTGATTGCAGGCTCTGTGAACCAGACGCTGGCTGACCCTGCCACCGGGAATGTGATGGCTGTTATCGAGGCCACCGCAGGACAGGGGACCAATGTGGGCTACAAGTTTGAGCATATTGCCCGGATTATCGCCGGAATAGAGGATAAAGCCCGGGTCGGAGTGTGCATAGACACATGCCACATCTTCGCCGCAGGGTACGATATCTCCACTGCTTCTGGATTTGAGAGCGTGATGTCAGAATTCGACCGGATAATAGGGATAAAATACTTAAGAGCGATGCACCTGAACGATGCCAAGAAAGAGTGCGGCTCCAGGGTGGACAGGCACGAATGTTTAGGCAAGGGGTGCATCGGCATGGAGGGCTTCAAGTACATAATGCAGAGCCCTTACTTTGAGAATATGCCTCTGGTGCTTGAGACTCCGGAGCCTGACCTGTGGGCAGGCGAAATAAAGTTGCTGCATTCACTAGAGTGAAACAACCGGGCAAAACTGACACATATAAAGTAAATAAATGCTCAAGGAAGTGCCCACAGAGGTATCACGGACTTGTATGTACTACCGATGTGGGTACTTCCTTTGGCACTATTATTTTTTTCTGTCAGTTTTCTGTCTGGCTGTGGAGCGAATACTCGCAGCCGCAGTAGTTCTGCCGGTAGAGCCCATACTTCTCAGAAAGCTCCAGGCTCCGCTTGAAGCCCTCCTGCTTCTTGAAGTTGTAGGGTACATAACCTTGCATATCCTTAGCTGCGTTAAAAATCATCTCTGAAATTTTATGTGGACTTACTGTCAGTGTTGTGGTGAACTCATCAATCCCCAGTTCCCTGGCTTTTGCCTCTGCTCTGGCAAGGTTATAGGCAAAGCAGGCAGCGCACCGCCTCCCCTTCTCAGGCTCGTTCTCAAGCCCTTTTATGGCAGCGCTCCATGCAGCATGGTCGTATTCATCTTCAATAAGATCAAGATGGTAGATCTCAGCAAGCTTCTGCATGTAGATAAGCCGCTTGTCAAACTCTTCCTCTGGGTAGATGTTGGAGTTGGAATAGAAAAGAACGATCGAGTAGCTGTCGGCTAAAAGCCGCTCTATGGAGGCGGTGCTGCATGGGGCACAGCAGCAGTGGAGGAGAATCTTTCTCACCGTTCCACCTGGAACCGGAAGGATTCCAGAAGGTTAAGCTTACCTTTCTCCACCGACACATTCTTGCGGTTGTCTATAAGCTTGCAGACACCTTCGTTGTAGTATTCGATGGAGATGTCGTAGACACCTGGATCAAGCTCCACTTCTGCAGTTGAAGAGAAGGCCGGCAGGAAGAAGCAGCATCTGGTGTCTGCATTCTCGGTCGCCGCATTGATTGCATCAAACACAAGGCTGCTCAGAAGTCCCAGTGTGCTGTTGTCGGTGGCATTTCCTATGGCCCTAGAACCGACCACACTACCCACTTTCTTGCCTATCACGCGGAGAATTGTCTTGGTGATGACTAGAGGCATCTTCCGTTTATATGTGTCCCGGGAGATATTGTTCATCTTCTCAAGAAGCTCAAGCTTAATCTCTTTGCCATCGGCACCTTCAATGCGGACAACAATCTGATCCAGCGAATCCCAGCGGTCATCCATTATAGGAATCTCGAACCTGATTATGCCGTGATCCTGAAGCCCGAAAGCAGGCATCATGGTAAAGCCTAAAAGCTGTGCAGTATATTCATCATTCTGATTCACCGCAGTGATATATATCCAGTCTGGAGATGTGGTGGCAATGAATGTAAGGGGTTTCTTTACTGTGCACAGCCCGGTGAACGAGACAATGTTGAGCAGAGCCTTGTCCTTCGGTTCCCTGATCGAAGGAAGAGAGGGCATGTCAAAGTCGTAGACATAAGACTGCTCGGCAAAGGAGCGCTCAAGCCATTCAGACTCTATGCGGGCATCGTCAAAGGCACGGTCGGTACGAAAAAGCAGTGTTCCCAGATACCTGGAAAGTGCGCTGTTGTGGAAATGGCAGTCGGCCTCGGGGACCCGGGCTCCGGCATCGGCAGAGGCGTTGTACTCGTCGGTGGCCTCGCGGTATTTCTGCTCCAGAAGCTCCATGCGCAGATTGGCCTTACGCACCTCCACCAGGGCATCCTCGATGTTATTCAGGGCAATGTAGTTAAGACATTTAAAGATATGAATATAGAGAAGCTCAAACTCCTCGCCTGAATACTCCCTGACCTTATCGTTGATAAGGTAGGTCCCTATCTCCCTGGATAAGCTTTTGGTATAGAGCTCCTCCCCCAGCCGCTCGGCCTGGTCCAGAACCTTATTGCTCTCCTCGTAGAGCCCTGCATAGTGGCACAGAAAACCATAGTCCAGATAATAGAGAAGTGTGTTCTTCCCTTTGTAATAAGAGCTCTCCTCCTTCTTCTCCACTTCCTGGGCGGCCGCCTCGTAATCCCCTGTCATAAGGGAATCCTCGGTGGTTTTCCTGAAGTCCACAGAAGCACAGCCTGCCAGCATAAGAACCAGCAGGCCTATAGTGAGAATAGAGAGCCTTTTGAGCATTCAGGATCAGCCCTTTATCTTCTTGCTCTTGATAATTTTCTTGATCTCTTTGTTGCCGATCCAGGCTTTCTCGTTGCTCTCCACATTGATAAGCTCAAGGTTCACCTGATAGAAGATAGCTTTCTTGCCATCGATCTGGTCGGTGATTGTGGTGATGATTCCCTGGAGCATGTAGTCGGCACCATATTCCTGGGCCAGCTTCTTTGCAGTCTCCTCGCTTGCATATTCCTGCTGGTCAAGCCGCTCAGCCCGAAGCTGCTCACGCTCCTCGGCACTTGCCACGATCTTGGCTGTGGCTGTGTTGATAACCTCGCGCTCGATAGCCTTGATGAACGGTACCACCTCGATATGCTCGGAGCTCTTGTTCCGGATAGTTCCAACAATTACAGCTGGCTTCTTGCCATGGGATGCAGTGAATTCCGGTGCCCATGGACGGGTGGTCATGTCCTGCATAAGTTCCTCTGCCACAAGGCGGGAATCGGTGTCGTTCCACTTTCCGCTGTAGTCAGTTACTGTATCTGTTTCTACTCTGTCGACTTTAATAGAGCTGCAGCCAGCAGTCAAAAGAGCAGCTGCAAAAATCAAAAATACTAACTTTTTCATACATTTCTCCTACAGAGAATATAATAAAAAAATAAGAAAAGTACAATAAAATCTTGTTATATCCCCCTCAACGCAATTTTTCTCAACTTTTTTTCGAAAAATTGAAGCAATATGAATTTTTTTCCAGTTATAGAGTGTAGGAGGAATAAGATGTATCTGACAAAAGAAGAACTAATAGAAAAAAGGAAAGCCCTGGAAGCTATCATTCCAACTATCGCAATGGAAATTGAACAAGTACCAGAAATATTTCATAACCCAAAAGACAAGAAAAATGGAGCCGAAAGACTGGATTGGGCCTATTCACATACCATCTATCAAAAAATTAGCCGGGCGGCGAGGAGCGGAACTGGAAACCAGAGCCAAACTCTAAAGCTGCACCCGACTGTACAAAGTATACTTCATGAAATTTTATCTGTCAATGAAAATAATATTGAGCTTGATGCCAATGAAAAAGATTATCTGAACCAGGTGGCCAAAGAACACTTCGGTATACCATACCTGTTCCCCTACCAGCGGCTGGCCATATCCAATGTGCTGGACTGCGCCGCCGACCCGGCCGAGAACAACCCCGCCCAGATAGTGATACTCCCCACCGGCGCGGGAAAGTCGCTGTGCTTTATGCTGCCCGTGCTTCTGACCCAGGGGATAACCCTTATCATATTCCCGCTCCTTTCCCTTATGGCCGACCAGAAGCGGCGGCTGGACAGCGCCGGAATCCCATCTCTGATCCTACGGGGCGGCCTATCCAAGGAGGAGCGGAGCCAGGCCTTTGAACGCATAAAGAACGGCGAAGTTAAGATAATAATTGCAAACCCCGAGATTCTGCTGGCTCCCGGGGTGCTGGACCAGGTCAAGCAGGGGAAAATATTCCATGTGGTGATAGATGAGGCCCACACTGTAAGCCAGTGGGGCGACACCTTCCGCAGCGCATATCTTGAACTGGGGCAGATTGTGGCAAATCTCAAGCCTAAAGTGACCACCGCATTCACAGCCACCGCCTCGGCAGAGATACTGAGCCGCTTTGCTGAGATCATATTCGGCGGCATACAGCCCAACATAATAAGGGCCGACCCGGACCGCCCCAACATACGCTACGACGCGATACCCTACCTGGCCAAGGATGCAGCCCTGCTGAAGGCAACAAGGGAGGCCGAGAAGCCACTTATAGTATTCTGCTCCAGCAGGGACGGCGTGGAGATAACCGCCCGTCGCCTTAAGCAGCACATGAAAGGCCAGGATGTCTGGTTCTACCACGCAGGCCTAAGCCGGGAAGAGAAGAAAAAGATAGAGGACAAGTTCTTTGTGTCGGCAGGCGGGGTGCTGGTTGCCACCTGCGCCTACGGCATGGGGGTGGACAAGAGTAATATCCGCACCATGATACACGCAGATCTCCCCTCCTCGGCTGAGGCCTACCTGCAGGAGTCGGGCCGGGGCGGCCGGGACAGAAAGCAGGCTTATGCAATGGCACTGGTCCCTTATGTGCCAGCCCCGGAATCTGATCCAGACTCCCCCGATGCACGCCGCAGAAAGGAGCTCTACGACATATTCACTGGGCAGACTTGCCGCCGGAAGGCCCTCCTCCACATTCTGGAGCACGAGAGCCAGCTGTGCACAGGCTGCGATGTATGCGACAAAAAGGTGGCCACGCCCGATGGCCTTGCCGAGATACTTGACCTTGTGAGGAGAAACAGCCGGCACATAACCGAACAGAAAGTCTCTTCTATATTAAAAGGTAATCTTTCTCCCGACAACATCCAGAAAGGACTCTACAGGTCTAAAAGCTGGGGTCTCCTCTCCAGCTGGGATGAGAAAGAAATAAAGGAAGCCATAGGTATGTTAACCAGGGGAAATTATATAAAAATAATACATAATAAAAAATTATGTATAAAAGTAAAAAAAAGGGTTGAATTTCAAGATATAATGTGATATTTTGAAAAAAATCGCATTTTACCCCTAAATATATGGTGGTCAATTGTCGATAAAAACAGTGGAGATGAGCTGACATGAAGTGCCCGTACTGCGGAAGTATAGACGACAAAGTGGTTGAAAGCAAGCAGAATGTGGATGGCTCTGCTATCAGAAGACGGCGGGAATGCCTGTCATGCCATGGACGGTTCACCTCCTACGAGCATATAAAAGAGAATCCCCTTACCGTGATCAAGAGGGATAAGGGAATTGAACTCTTTGACATGGCAAAAATTGAGAGGGGAATACGCAAGTCCCTGGAGAAAAGGCCGGTCACAGAGGAACAGCTTCAGGCAGCGCTTCGAGACATTGAGGACGAGGTGTACTACAGAAGCAAAAACTCGACCGGAATTTCGACAGAGGAGCTGGGAGAGCTGGTTTTACAGCATCTTTTCCAGCTGGACAAGGTTGCGTATATACGTTTTGCTTCTGTATATAAAAAGTTTAACAGCGTAGATGAGT
>JAGCGL010000034.1 GCA_017649605.1 Spirochaetia bacterium | reverse complement strand
GAAATTGCCTCATTCATTGAGGAGCATAACGGACAGGATACTGTTGTTCTGGATATCTCCGAGCTCAACAGCTGGACCGATTATTTCATCATAACCACAGTCACCAGCTCAGGCCATCTGCGGGGTCTCCTAACCCAGCTTTATCAGAAGCTGGAAGATGAGCATCTTGTGCTTCTGCATCACCATAAAAAAGCCGATGACGACAGGTGGGTCCTCCTGGACTGCGGCTTTGTCGTAATCCACCTTATGAACCAGGAGGCAAGGGAGTTTTATAACCTTGAGAAGCTCTGGTTCAACGGCAGAAAAATCTAAAATATAAATTTTTGTTATTTTTGAAAAATTTTTTACACATTTTAAAAATGTATGATAAAATTTTTTCAAGAGCGGGAAAACCCCTGCTTCATTTTAGATACAAAATAGGGGGTTTTGTATTATGGAAATCACTGATATCAAGATTCGGAAGGCCACAGCAGAAGGCAAGCTCAAAGCGTATGTCAATGTCACTTTTGACGATTGCTTTGTAGTGCACAACCTGAAGATCATTGACGGCAAAGATGGTGCGTTCATCGCTATGCCAAGCCGTAAGACTCAGACCGGTGAGTACAGGGATGTGGCACACCCAATCTCTCCAGAGTTCAGAGCCAAGATGCAGGAAAAAATCTTGGAAGCCTACGAGAAAGCCGACACCTTAGAAGAAATAGGACCAGAAGAAGAATAATCCAAAATCTGACAGTTTAATACCTCAACATATTGAAATTATGTAAAAAACTTACTAAAATAGCCCGCAGATAGTGTAGAACTAAATATTAAAATATTATAAAGTATTAGGGATGGATGGGATGTAGGCCAGTGGTAAGCCAACGGGTTTTGGTTCCGTCAATCGCAGGTTCGAATCCTGCCATCCCAGTATTGCATTTTGTAGAGGAGAAGAATATGGCAGACAAAAACACTCTTGACATCACTTTACGGACAGAGTTCGGAAAAAGAGCAAACTATAAGCTCAGAAAGGAAGGAAAGATTCCTGCAGTTGTATATGGTGGCAAAGAGCAGCGTTATGTTGCAATTGATGACAGAGAATTTGAGAAGAAATATCATAGAGCTCCAGAGAGCTTGATTATCTCTCTTATGCTTAACGGCGAGGAGCAGTGCGAGGTTCTTATCAAGGATTATCAGGACGATATCCTTACAGGCAAGATGCAGCACATCGACTTCTTCGAGATCACAAGAGGCGTTCTGCTTAAGACCAGTATTCCTGTTTATCTGGAGGGTGTTCCTGTCGGTGTCAAGGCTGGTGGAGTTCTTGAGCAGATTGTGCACAACATCGAGGTTGAGTGTCTTCCTAGAAACATTCCTGAGAAGATTGCAATCGATGTATCCGGACTGGATATGAACCAGGCTCTGTATGTAAAAGATATTCCTGCAAACCCAGATGTAAAGCTTCTGCTTGATCAGGATGATATTATCTGCCACGTTACCCATGTTAAGGAAGAGCCAGTTGCAGCTCCTGCAGAAGGCGAGGAAGCAGCAGCAGAAGCAGCACCAGCAGAGGATGCAGCAGCTGACGCAGAAAAGAAATAATATATGGTTGTTCTGGGACTGGGAAATCCTGGGGATGAATACGCCGACACAAGACACAACTGTGGCTTCAAGGTGGTGGATTACCTGGGAGAAAAGACCGGCATAGAACTTAAGAAGAAATTTTTCAAAAAATATATCTACGGTAAAGGGGTTTTCAAGGGGAAAGAGCTTTTCCTGGTGAAGCCCCTTACTTTTATGAACAATTCCGGCCAGGTTATCCGGGATGTTCTTAAGGCTTCTGACTGCACCACAAAAGATATAGTTGTGGTATGCGACAACATGGATCTCTTTCCGGGGGTTCTGCGCATCAAGCGGGGTGGCGGCGATGCTGGTCACAACGGACTTAAATCTATCATGACATTTGCAGCTGCAAATGATTTCCTCAGGATGTATATCGGCATAGGCCGGCCCCCATATTCCGGCGATGTCTCCAATTATGTCCTGGGGGTACCGGATAAGATAGACAGGGAGAGCATTGCAAAGGCTGTGGAAAAGGCAGGCGACGGCATCCTTTCCTTGACCCATAGGACTGTGGAACAGGTGACAAATGAGATCAATGCAATCAAAAACATTTCTCAAAGACCAGGTGATTGAGTATTTCAGTCAGATTCCCGATGCAAAAAAAATTCTCATCGGCTTTTCTGGCGGTCCCGATTCCATGTGCCTCATGCTCCTTCTGAATGAGCTTAAGGAGCAGCTTAACATAGAGATTATCCTTGCATACTATAACCACATGCTCCGTTCTCAGGAGGAGCTTTCCAAGGAGCTTGACTTTATCCGGAAGGTGGCAGAGCAGTATAAGCTTCCTCTGGAGATCGGAACCGACTCGGGCCGTATCGGGGAACTTTCTTCCGAAATCGGAGAGGAGGGGGCTGCCCGGAAGGCCAGGTATGAATTTTTCGATATGGCCATGAAAAAATATGGCTGCAATTACCTGGCTCTGGCCCACAACCTGGACGATACTGTCGAGACCCTTGTGATGCGCTTTTTTAAAGGGAGCGGTATCGGCGGCATGATGGGAATCCCAGACCGGAGGGAGAATATCTTAAGGCCGCTTTCCTCATGCCCCAAGAGTGTGATTCTGGATTACCTTGAGCAGTGCAAGACAGGCTATTCCCTGGACACCACAAACCTGGGTACCGATTATCTCCGGAACCGGGTACGCAACCTTCTGCTTCCACAGATCAGAGAAGTGTTCCCCAGCTGTACAAAATCCCTTCTGGAGTTCTCCGACAAGGCCTCCATGACCTACCGTTTCATCAAGGAGCAGACTGCAAGGCTGGTTGTATGGCAGGATATGGGAGACGGAGTTTTCTCCACCTCCTACAGTAACTTCATGGCCTGCCCGGATGTTATCAAGATAGAGGCTGTCTACAGCTGCTTCGACCTCTTTGCAAAAGGGGAGAACCGGGAGCTCCCATACCGTTTTGTCCGGACTGTGCTGGACAAGAAATCGGTGCGCCGCGGTGCTCTGCTCCTCAAGGGGTATGGATTCAAGATAAGGCGGCATGGAGACAGCCTGGAATGGTATCCAGATAAAGAAAATAATAAAATATATAATAATAGGGGTTTTTCTGTTGAAAAATCTTTGGTATCTTTATGTAAGAAGGATGATATCTGGATTCCTGTGGATGGAGTCCAGGGCGAGCTTTTTTTCCGCAGCTGGAAAAACGGCGATTTTATCATCTCCGGAGGCATAAGGAAAAAGCTTAAGAAGATTTTTTCCGAGTGGCAGGTTCCTGTAGAGATGCGCAGTGCTGTTCCTATAATCTGCGACAGCAGGGGCGTCATTGCAGTGTGGGGAGGTCTGTACGGTTACAGAAACCGGGTTTCAGATCTGATCAGACTGGAGAGCAGAACCGGTGAAGATAGAGAAGTTTATATTTTAAAGGCAAGGCAGGACTGAATGTCAGACAACGAAAACGAAGAGAAAGATAAAGAAAAAGATAAAGAACCAGAAATCGGCAGAGAGCCGGAACAGGGCAAGAACGAAGCTCCAAATCAGGAGGAGGACCAGAACCAGCAGGACGAAGGTCCTATGTTCATCTTCCGTGGCGGACAGGGGCCCCTTAAACTTGGTTTCAACAACAGGTTTGCATTCTTTATCCTCACATCACTGATCATAATGTTCCTCTTTATGTTTGTGTTCAATACAGGTGACGCAGCTATGGAGGAGATCTCATACTCCACATTCCTCAACTATCTGGATAATAAGGCTGTGGAAAGCGTAAGGATAGTCGATAACGAAGAGATTCAGGGTTACCTGACCAATGTGTCGGGGCAGCACACCGCATTCAAGACCCGTATCCCATACTTTGACGACAAGCTTTTGGACCGGCTGGAGGAGAATGGTGTAAAGATTACCGGCGATGTCAAGAACATGACCACCTACCGTCTCCTGGTGGATATTGTTCCCTGGCTTATCGGCCTTACATTCATCTGGTTCATGTTCCGCAACATGAGCGGCAGCAACAAGGCTATGGGCTTTGGAAAGAGCAGGGCCAAACGGTACGACTCCAACGGCAAGAAAGTTATGTTTGCCGATGTTGCCGGCCAGGACGAGGCCAAGTACGAGCTTGAGGAGGTTGTGGACTTCCTTAAGAATCCTAAGAAATTCACAGATATCGGTGCCAAGATTCCGAAGGGGGTGCTCCTGGTCGGTATGCCTGGAACAGGAAAGACACTGCTGGCCAAGGCTATTGCAGGCGAGGCTGGCGTTCCATACTTCCACATGTCTGGATCTGACTTTGTGGAGATGTTCGTAGGTGTCGGTGCCAGCCGTGTTAGAGACCTTTTCGAGCAGGGGCGCAAGAATGCACCTTGTATCATATTTATAGACGAGCTTGATGCTGTGGGACGCACCAGAGGTGCTGGCTACGGCGGCGGCCATGACGAGCGGGAGCAGACCCTTAACCAGATGCTGGTTGAGATGGATGGCTTCGACTCGAAGGATGGCGTTATAATTCTGGCTGCAACCAACCGTCCCGATGTTCTGGATCCAGCTCTGCTGCGCCCTGGCCGTTTCGACAGGCAGGTTGTGGTGGATATGCCGGATGTCAAGGAAAGGGAAGCTATTTTCAGGCTCCATGCCTCCAAGATTCCAGTGGATGGCGAGGTTGATATGGAGCGGCTGGCCCGGGCAACCCCAGGCTCTTCCGGTGCCGAGATTGCCAATATGGTGAACGAGGCAGCCCTGTTTGCGGCACGCAAGAATAAGAAGAAAGTAACTATGGAGGACTTCGAGGAGGCCCGGGATAAGGTTATGATGGGTGTTGCCCGGAAGTCAAAGGTCATCACCGACGATGACAAGAAGGCCACCGCATTCCACGAGGCAGGTCATGCGCTGCTTCACTACTATCTTAAATACTCCGATCCTCTCCATAAGGTTACAATCATACCTCGGGGCAGGGCATTGGGTATGGCTATGTCGCTGCCAGAGAAAGACAGCTATTCCCGCAACAAGATGTGGCTTAAAGACCGTATCAAGATATGCCTTGGCGGTTATATAGCAGAGCAGATGATATACGGATGGACTACCACCGGAACCCAGAACGACCTTCAGCAGGCTGCACAGCTGGCCCGCAAGATGGTGTGCGAGTGGGGTATGAGCGATATCCTTGGACCGGTTGCATTCGGTCAGGAGGATGAGCCTATATTCATCGGCAAGGAGATTGCACAGCGCAAGGATTATTCCGAGGCTACAGCCCAGGCTATAGACAACGAGGTTAAGCACATTATCGACGAATGCTTCCAGGATGCCCAGGAAATACTTAAGGGGAACAGAGATAAACTGGAACTTCTGGCCGACACCCTGTTCGAGAAAGAGACTCTGGATGATGCAGAGATCAGAGAGCTTCTCCATCTGCCAAAGAAAGAGGAAGAACCGGCAAAGGCATGATCAGAAAAACTCTATTTTTCCTTATAATAACTTCGCTTCTTTTAGCTGGATGCAAATCTAAGGATAAGAACGAGAGCTATGTCTACCAGAGGGATCCCGATGTGGCAGGAACTGTCGAGAAGCATCTTGAGAAAGATGCCCCATTCGCTGCGCTTCAGGAGATTCTTTATATAGACAATTCAAAGGATAAGATTTACGACAAGGCAAGGGAAGAGGGAATAGTTGAAAGCTGCCGCCAGAACATTTACGAGCGGATTACAGCCGACTATAACAAGGCATTGGAGGATAAGAAATTTGACAAGGCTATCTCCATCTATTTCTCCCTCCTTGCTATAGAGAAGACCTCCATTATCGGAAATCCGGATATAACCCAGCTTTATCTTCAGGCTGCAGAGGACGATTATGAGAAAGAAAACTATATCTCTGCACTCTATAAATTCTATAAATATCTTAATTTTGTAAAACCTTCTCAGGAGCTTCTGGTCAAGTATGGCGATCTTTCGGTGACCCAGAACAACCGCTATATGCTCAAGCTTATTGCCGCCACCATGGGAGATTGCGACAAGAAGAAAGAGTATATATCTATCCTCGAGAAGCTGGATGCTCCGGCCGAGATGATGAAAGGGACTGTGACTATCTATGTGAACAAGGGAACCCGGCTCCAGTATGGAGTAGGGGTGCCAGACCGTTCTATAGGAAGTGGTTTCTTTATCGACAAACGGGGATATCTTATAACCAACTACCACGTTATCGAGAGCGAGGTGAACCCTGAATACGAAGGCTATTCCCGCCTTTTCATCCGGCTGCCCGATGCGGTCGGCTCACGTGTTCCTGCCAAGGTTGTGGCCTGGGATCCTATCTTCGACATAGCGCTGCTCAAGACCGAGATAGATCCTGAATATATATTCAACTTCAGCCTGGACAACAGCTATAACCCAGGCGACCGCATCTATGCCATCGGTTCGCCAGGAGGCCTTGAGAACACTATAACTGCAGGTATTGTCTCTGCAGGTCAGCGCCGTTTCCTCCCGTTGGGCGATGTGCTCCAGGTGGATGTCCCTGTGAACCCTGGAAACTCAGGCGGTCCCCTCATCAACGATAAGAACGAGGTCATCGGTGTAGTATTTGCAGGAATCCCACGGTTCCAGAACATAAACTTTGCAATCCCTTCCCACTGGGTAATGGATCTTGTCTCCGGCATGTATGACGGCGGGCAGGTGGTTCACTCCTGGCTTGGCCTTTCTATGTACGAGAAGAACAACACCCTTGAGGTGCTCTATGCTATCCCTGGAGAGAGCGGAAGTGCGGCAGGATTCCAGAATGGCGATATAATTAAGACTATCAACGGCATCGAGATCAAGACTATAACACAGGTGCACAAGATTCTTAACACCCTTTCTCCCGACACACTGCTTTGCATCGGCTGGGAGCGGAACGGCAAGAGCCAGACCAGCTATGTAGCAACCAAGAAACGGCCGCGCAAGGCCCTTGATATAGCGCTCCGCAAGGACAGCAAGAAGAATATCATGCTTCCTCTGTTCGGAATGCAGGTGGAAAGCACCGGTAACTATGTGTTTAAAGAAGGATATGTGATCAAGAAGGTGTACCAGGGGCTTGCTGCCTACGAGGCAGACCTCTCTGCCAACGATCCTTTCTCCCTCCGGGGCTGGAGATACGACAGCAGGCTGCGCTATGTGGCTATGCAGATCTATGTTAAGAAGAAGAAGGCTGGCTTTATGGAGACAGGCCTCCAGCTGACAGCTTACCTAGATGACAATAATCTGATATAATTATTGCGTATGGATACAAAGCGGATACGGAACTTTTGCATTATAGCCCATATCGACCACGGTAAATCCACACTGGCAGACCGCTTTATAGAGAAGGCTGCCCTGGTGGACAGCCGCACCTCCATGAACCAGATCCTTGATAACATGGATATAGAGCGGGAGCGGGGAATAACCATCAAGTCCCAGGCTGTAACCTTAAGATACACAGCCAAGGATGGTCAGGAGTATGTGCTCAACCTGGTTGACACCCCAGGTCATGTGGACTTCTCCTACGAGGTTTCCCGTGCCATCTCTTCCTGCGAAGGGGCGCTGCTCCTTATAGATGCAACCCAGGGTGTAGAGGCTCAGACTCTGGCCAACATGTATATGGCTATAGACCACAACCTGGAGATTATCCCTGTAATCAACAAGATAGACCTGCCCAGCGCAGATATAGAAGGAGTTAAGTACCAGATCGACCATGACCTGGGACTCGATTCAGACATGGCTGTTATGGTTTCGGCCAAGACAGGGCAGGGTGTGGATGAGCTTTTCGAGGCAATAATCCAGTATATTCCATCTCCACCACCGGCCAAGGACGACAAGCTAAGGGCCCTTATATTCGATTCCCACTACGATCCATACCGGGGTGTAATAGTCAATATCCGTGTCTTCTCCGGCATGATAAAGGCTGGGCAGACCATAAAGTTCATGATATCGGGCGGAACCTACCGTGTTGAGGAGACCGGCCTTTTCAAGATAAACCTTGAGAAGAACGACGGCCTTAATGAAGGGGATGTAGGCTACATAAACGCAGGAATCAAGAATATCTCCGATGTTCATATCGGCGACACCATAACCCTGGCTGACGACCCGGCATCCGATCCTCTGGAAGGGTTCAAGGAGGTCAAGCCTGTAGTATTCTCCTCAATCTATCCGGTGGATTCCAACGACTACGAGGAGCTCCTTGCAGCCATCGAGAAGCTTAAGCTTAACGATGCCTCCCTTATCTACGAGAAGGACTCATCATCTGCCCTGGGCTTCGGCTTCAGGTGCGGTTTCTTAGGGCTTCTCCATCTGGAGGTGATCCAGGAGCGCATAGAGCGGGAGTTTGACCTTTCCATCGTATTCACATCGCCTTCTGTAATGTACAATGTCTACCTTAAGAGCGGCGAGATGCTCAAGATAAACAACCCAATGGATTTCCCAGACCCTGTCAGCATCGACTACTGCGAGGAGCCCTATATTGCGGCATCAATCATAACTCCGTCCGAATATCTGGGGCCTATCATGACACTGTGCATGGAGAAAAGGGGAGTGCAGACCTCCATGAACTATCTGGATCAGAAGAGGGTTGAGGTTATCTACGATATGCCTCTGGCAGAAGTTCTTTTTGATTTCTATGACCGGCTTAAATCGATAAGCCGCGGCTATGCCTCCTTCGACTACGAGATCCAGGGATTCAAATCCACAAACCTTGTTAAGCTTGATATCCTGGTCAACGGCAGCCCTGTGGATGCCCTTTCCATGCTTGTATTCAAGGACAGTGCTGTGGAGAAGGCAAGGCATGTCTGCAGGAAGCTGTGCGACGAGATTCCGCGGCACCAGTTCAAGATTCCTATCCAGGGTGCTATTGGCAGCACAATCATAGCCCGCGAGACCATAAGTGCATACCGGAAGGATGTCACAGCCAAGTGGTACGGCGGCGATATCTCCCGTAAGCGTAAGCTTCTTGAGAAGCAGAAAGAGGGAAAGAAGCGCATGAAGGTGGTAGGCAATGTAGAGCTGCCGCAGAGCGCATTCCTGGCTGTCCTTAAAACAGAAGAGAACGATTAATCTTTAGAATTACTGATTCTTGTACTGAACTGTCTCAGTGCTCTTGTATTCCAGCGCAATGCCTGCCATCTTAAGCATAGCCTCAGATTCTTCGGCCACATGATACCGCTGCTGGCATACTACACGCTTTATGCCGCAGTTTATGATAAGCATGGTGCAGGTGCGGCAGGGGGTCATACGGCAGTACAGGGTACCTCCCTCTATGGAGATACCCCGCTTTGCAGCTTGGCATATCGCATTCTGCTCCGCATGTACTGTCCGAACACAGTGCTGAGTGATATGGCCATCCTCGTGTATCATCTTCTTCATCTGGTGTCCCACCTCGTCGCAGTGGGGCAGGCCGGCAGGGCTTCCCACATAGCCGGTCACCAGGATCTGGTGGTCCTTGGCTATTACACAGCCGCTTTTGCCTCTGTCGCAGGTTGCCCGTTTGGATATTGCATCCATAACCTCAAGAAAATAATCATCCCAGGAAGGCCGGTTGTCACTCATATCTTAACCTCATGCAATCGGAGCAAAGAGCTTCCAAGTCTTCTCGCCCTTGCGGTCCAGGTGGTGTCTTGATTCGATGAACCGTACTGTTCCGGATGAACCTCTTAAGATGATTGTCTTGGTTGAGGCCTCGTTGTTGCCGTAGAAGCGGACACCGTTCAAAAGCTCGCCGTCAGTTACGCCGGTTGCTGCGAACATAACATCCTGTGTCTGTACCAGGTCGTCGATAGTAAGGAGGCGGAGAGGATCTTTCCCAGCCATCTTCGCAGCTCTCTCAAGCTCGCCATCCTTCATAGGGTGGAGCCGTCCCTGGAACTCGCCGCCTATTGCCTTGAGTGCGGCTGCTGCCAGAACACCTTCCGGTGCTCCGCCGGTGCCGATCATCATATCGATACCGCTCTCTGGGAATCCGCAGGAAACTGCAGGAGCCACGTCGCCGTCTGTAATAAGCTTGATTCTGGCACCGCAGGCTCTGATCTCGTCGATAATTGCTTTGTGCCGTGGCCGGTCAAGGACTACAACTGTAATATCGCCTACGCTCTTGTCCAGAGCCTTGGCAGCAGCCTTCAGGTTGTCGGTCACAGATGCGTCAAGGAAGATCTTTCCCTTGCACTTTGGACCTGCTGCGATCTTATCCATATACATATCTGGAGCATTCAGAAGAGTTCCGCTAGGAGCCATGGCCAGGGTAGTGATTGCGCCAGGCATACCCTTTGCAACCAGGTTTGTTCCTTCCAGCGGGTCTACTGCAATATCAACTGCAAAGTCGCCTTCGTCCCATTTTCCCACTTTCTCGCCGATGTAGAGCATCGGTGCCTCGTCCATCTCGCCTTCGCCGATTACTACGGTTCCCGCGATGCTTACGGAGTCGAACATTGCCCGCATAGCCTCGGTTGCTGCGCCATCTGCTGCTATCTTGTCGCCTTTTCCCCACCAGCGGGCGCTGGCAATAGCCGCATATTCAGTAATTCTAGCTATTTCCATAGAGAATTCTCTGTTCATTTTTTCCATATAAAAATACCCCTCTTATTAATTATATGATATACATAATACTATCTCATACTTGGTTATCTGTCAAACCGACATGTCAAAAACTTTTATATATTAAGATTTTTGTCACACTGCCGATATAAAAGTAAAGGTGTCTCTATATGAGTAAAAAACTGCTTTTTGTATTCACATTGTTATTTGTCTCTACTTTAGCGATGGCTGCAACCACTTATACCATGAAAAAGGGTGATAACCTCTCTACAGTAGCCCAGAAATACGGTGTCTCTGTAACTGATATCATCAAGGCAAACAACATCAAGAACCCTAACAAGGTTAATGTAGGAACTAAGCTGATAATCCCACCTAAGACCAAAAAGTATACAGTGCAGAAGGGCGATACCCTTACTGGAATAGCAAAGAAATTTGGAACCACAGTGGCTGCCCTCAAGAGTGCCAACAATATAAAGGACACCGATAAGCTTTTTATAGGCAAAGTGCTTACTATCCCCGGAGGAACATCAACTGCAAGCGCCAATACAAAGCCTGCATCACCTCCTAAGACTACAAATCAGGCTCAGAAACCAGCCCAAAACACTGCTAAGCCAGCAACATCCACAGCCCAGAAACCGGCGGCAAAGCCAGCGGCACCAGCTGCTCCTGTGAACGAGAAAGCTCCATACTTCTGGCCTGTAGAGGGAACCCGCGAGCCATTGAGCGGCAAGCTTAAAGGGACTATGATCTCGGCAAATAAAGATGCAGTGGTACACTCTGTATCCACTGGAAAAGTTATATACGAAGGTCAGTACCGCGGTATGGGCCGGGTTATCTATGTTGAGAGTGCCAACGGCTATATCTATATCTATGGTGGAAACGAGGATACTATGGTCAAGACAGAGGATATGGTGAAGCCGGGAACAGAGCTGGGCATTCCTCTGGAAAACATGGAGACAGGTAAGTCTGTAGTCTATTTCTTAGTTTATAAGGATGGAAATCCGGTAGACGAACGGAAGGCTCCAAGAACCTAAGCCTGATCCTTCTTTTCTTCCTCTTCTGGCTTTTCCTCTGGCTGGTTCTCTTCGGGTTTTGCTTCTTTCTTCTTGAACAGATTCTTAAAGAAATCCCTTATCTTACCCCATGCCCGCACAAAGATATTTTTCCTGCGAAGCCTCTGCAGCTTCTTGTAGGCCTCTGCAAGGTCTGCCTCATCAAAGTCAAGGCGCTGCACATTCTCGTCAATCTCTATGGCCAGCATATCGGCTTTATCGTTTATCTCAATTATAGTGGCGTTGATCTTGGTCCAGCCCAGCTTTTTTGCGGCAGTCAGCCTCCGGAAACCGGCTATAAGCTCCATCTTGGAATTTATGATTATAGGATTCAGCTGCCCGATCTTGTCGAGGCTCTCCATGAGCGCTGTAAGGTCCCCCTCATCTTTCCGGGCTCTTTTTTTGATAATTATATCTTTGATGTTGACCTGCACAGCATCCTCCTTATCTATATTATAGCAGGGGATTTATAAGTTGTCAAAAAGATTCTCCTGAAGCCTCTGGAGAAGATCTGAGTTCCGCTGTTTCTCGAATTTGTGGAGAGTACAGAATGTCTTGGGTTCGGTGCCGGAGATAAATATCTCTTTCCGCTGTCCGTCGGTGCATTCGGCAGTAGGAATCATTCCCGATTTGCTGCAGACAGTAACCTCGGTTATTCCTGCAGGGCGAGGGAAGTCGGTAGGAGCCAGCTTCTGAGGATTTGCCAGATGGATATCCTTCATCACATTTGCCCATACCGGACCTGCGGCAGTGGCACCTGTCTGGTTAAGGCCCAGGGAGTTGCCCGGCATATCAAATCCAAACCACACAGCTGTTGTTATGTATGGCGAGAAACCCACAGTCCAGGCATCGGACCAGTTCTGGGTAGTTCCGGTCTTTCCTGCAAACGGCATAGGGAAGCCACCCACAGCACGGCGACGGTTTGCCAGGGTTCCTGTCTCGACTGTGCTTTTTAAAAGGTCCACCATGATATATGCGGCCTGCGGGGAAAGAATCTGCCGTTTGTCGCCAGCTTCCCGCTGCTCTACACGCAGGTCCTTCTCGGGCTCAAACAGAATCTTGCCATTCCGGTCCTCTATGAAACGGATTCCTATAGGAACCACCTCTTTGCCCTGGTTGGCAAATGTTGCGAATGCCCTGGCCATCTGAATGGGGGCTATTCCTATAATTCCAAGTCCCAGCGGATATTTCCGGGGGAAAGTCCTGGCTATCTGCTCTGGATCGTTAATTCCTAAAAGCTTGGCCGCACGGTTTATTGCCGCATCAAAGCCCACCATCTCCAGCACCTCGATAGAAGGAACGTTCATGGAGTTGGAAAGAGCTTCTCTGACAGTTGCAGTACCCTGCCATTCACCCAGGAAGTTAAGCGGTGTATAGGGCGAACCGTCGTCATTTATAAAGGCCATAGGCTTGTCCAGAAGCATTGTGGCCGGAGTTATTATCCCCTTGGAGATTGCGGCAGAGTAGTAGAGCGGCTTGAAAGAGGATCCAGGCATTACTTTTGCCTGAACAGCGCGGTTGAATTTCTTTACCTCAAATCCGCTTCCACCAACCATAGCTTTTATGTGTCCGGTCTCGTTCTCCAGTATTATCAGGGCTCCCTCGATAGTGGTCTTTGTCAGCTTAGCCTGTCCTTTGGAATAAGAGAGCTTAGATATGAAGTTGATAGGCTCGGAGTCGAAGAGAAGCGATACAGTCTCCAGAATAGGGGTTATCTCCTCCTGGAAAATGCGGTTTGAATATTTGCGCTGCTTGACACCTGTGGCCCTTATAGAATCTATGTTATAAAGAAGGGAAAGAGCCTCCACAATAGGGCCGAACTCATTGTCCACATAGCTGGTGCGGTTTCCGCTGCTCTCCTGATATTTCTTGTTGAAGTTATATATACCGTCCTGCATATACTTGTCTGCAGTCTTCTGATAGCTTAAGTCCAATGTGGAGTGGATTATAAGGCCATCCCTAAGGTAGTCCATCTTGCCGAACAGCATATCCTCAAGCTCCTGCCTTATGTATTCGCTGAAATATGGAGCCTTGTCGTTCTTTGTCATATAGGCGTTCTCGCTGGAGGAGCGGAGGGGATCATAGATATCGTTCCAGTATTGCTCATAGGAAAGGTCGGCTGCCTCTTTTGTGGCATAGTTGGACTTAACAATCTGGGCCAGAACCTCTTCCTGAAGCGCCTTGGCTCTGTTCGGATGCCTTATGGGTGAGTTCAGGGCAGGGCTTGCCAGCTGGATAACCAGTATTGCTGATTCTGCCAGGCTCAGGTTTCTGGCTGAGTGATTGAAATAGAAGTGTGACGCAGCCTCTACACCATAGGTGGTATGGCCGAAGTAGGATTGGTTCAGGTACATCTCCAGAATCTCGTTCTTAGTGTATCCTTTTTCCAGCTGGAAAGCCCACCACAGCTCAACAAGCTTACGTTTTATAGTCTTCTGTGTACGGTCTGCATAGTTTGCTCCAGCCACCTGCTGGGTTATAGTACTTCCTCCTGAGACATATCCTCCGGAAGATAATTTATTAAGAATGATATAAATTACTGCCCGGGCTGTTCCCTTGAAGCTGAAGCCCCTGTGCTGGAAGAAATTCTTATCCTCTCTGGTGATGATGGCATAGATAAGTTCCTTTGGAAGCTCATCCACAGGGATTATATCCCGCTTCTGGTCGCCGAAGAACTCAGTGATAACCTCTCCGTGGATATCCAGGAGAGTGGATGGCAAGGCAGGCCTGAATTCTTTTAGCTGCTCCTCATCTGTCACATGGCGGTTCTCTGCAAAAAGAACACCAAAACCGCTGCCTACAATGATGCACCCGATAGCTAGGCAGATTATGAAGAAAATAGTGAAGAATTTGCTGGCCTTAGAGAATCCCATATATAGATATTTTATAAAATATAAATGTAATAATCAAGCATATATTCATCCAACAATAAGCCACCCCCAGTCTGTTGCACCCACCTTCAGCAGAGCGCGATGCTTCTGATGGGCGCACCGCCAGAGGTGGCTTTTGCTGGGCATATACAGAGAAAGCATTTATAACTCATAAAAAGGTGAGGTGGGGTCTTTTACGACTCGCTGAAAAAGCAGGTCATCAAACCAATATAATTTTCAGTAGTGGGATTCGCCTTCGAGTTCCAGGCAGTATGAGCCGCAATGGAAGCCTCCTGCTATTTTCTCAAGCAGCTCAGGTTTCATCTCTGCATCGGCAAGCTCGGCCAGATAAGCCTCGGCCTCTTCTTTTGTGATCTGGATACCTTCTGTCTTTGCCAGGGCAATCAGCTCCTCGGCACTCTTGCATTTTGCTGCTTTCTCAAGCATTTCCATGGCGATTTTCTTTTTATTGTCAGACATTTTTTCTCCTTGCTGTCTTCAATATAATATTCTGACAGAAAAGTTGTCAAGGTTTTATAAATCTGCCTTGTTTTCTCTTTAAAAGGTGATATATTTAAAAGAGGAGGAAGCTATGTCTAGAGTTGTTTGTCCATGGGATCTTATCACTTCATTTGTTACCGATGCATTCAAAGGTTATGGCGTGCCTGATGAGGATGCCAAAATCTGTACCGATGTCCTTCTGGAATCGGACCGCCGGGGCATAGAGAGCCATGGCTGCAACCGCTTCAAGCCTATATATCTGGATCGCATAAAGGCAGGCATCCAGAATCCTGTCACCAACTTTGAGATACTCAAGGAGACCGAGACCACAGCTGTCATCGACGGTCACGACGGCATGGGGCAGGTCATCGGATACAAGGCCATGCAGCTGGCTATAGACAAGGCTAAGAAGTATGGAATGGGAATGACTGTAGTCCGCAACTCCTGCCACTACGGAATCGCAGGCTACTATGCCACCCAGGCAACAAAGCAGGGCTGCATAGGGCTTACAGGAACCAACGCCCGCCCGTCGGTGGCACCTACTTGGGGTGTGGACGGCATGTTCGGCACAAACCCTCTTACTATCGGCATTCCGACCGATGAGGATTTCGACTTTATCCTGGACTGTGCCACATCAATCACACAGAATGGCAAGATTGAGTACTATATCCGCACCGGAGAGCCGGTGCATCAGGGGACTGTCATCACCCACGACGGCCAGGAATACGAAGGCGACCCCGACAAGGCCCTCAAGATGATCCGCAAGGGAGATGCGGCGCTCCTTCCGTTGGGCGGTGCAGGGGAGGCGCTTGGCGGCTACAAGGGCTATGGCTATGCCATGGTTGTCGAGCTTCTTTCTGCAATCCTGCAGGACGGCGCTTATGGCGAGATGCTTGTTGGAAAGGATCCTGTCGGAAAGCCTGGTCCATACCATCTGGGACACTTCTTCATCGCAATCGATACAGGCCACTTCCTGGGCGAGGAGCTGGCACGGAAGAAAGCGGGGGAGATTATCCGCAAGGTACGTAACTCCACAAAGGCACCGGGTGCAGAGCACATCTTCACCGCAGGAGAGAAGGAGTGGAAGGTGTGGCTTGAGCGGAAGGACAAGGGTGTTCCTATCACTGAGCCTGTCCAGAAGGAGATTTCTGCCATCCGTGACGAGCTTAAGCTGACACAGTATATCTTCCCCTGGGAAAAATAACAAAACTTTCATTGTTTTTTCATGAACAATTTATGTCCTCTTCCGGTTTTAAGTGTGTAAATTAAAAAAAACTGAAAGAGGTGAAATTTATGGAAAACAACAAACTTTTATTCGCAATATTCACAATCGCTATTGTGATTCTTGTTCTTCTGGTGGTGCAGATGTGCATCCTTATTCCGATGGCAATGCACAGCGGCCATGATCATGGGCATCATTATCCGATTGTAAGTGCAGCTTCTGCACAGGCGGCAGCTCCAGCCTTCGGATGGCACCGCTTCGGCTGTCACCATCCTCATAGGCATATGATGCCTGGTTTCAAGCCTTGGGATAAGAAACCTGGTTTTAAGCCTGGCGAGAAGCCTGTGACTCCGCAGCCTAAGACTCCTGCAGAACCTCAGCAGACCAAGTAAGACTGATCCCCGACAGTCATTCTCCTTCTTTTAGCCGATGTATCCAAAGCGGGTGCATCGGCCCTTTTTTTCATCAGATCAGATAGGGGACTGTAAAGACAGAGACATTCTGATAGGTCTCGAGCTCTTTCATCAGCCGCTGCGTGGTCTGGTTGTGCAGCAGTTTCTCCATCGGGTTGGTGATAACAAGCATACCCATCATTACCACCAGGCTGCGGCGTGGGCCAAGCTTCTCTGCCTCTTTCTCGACATGCTTGATAAGAATCTCGTTCATATTCCGGTATGGAGTTATCTCGTAACGGAAGACTGCGTTGATTCCAAGTTGCTCGATAGAGGCTTTAAGAGCTTCTGCCTTTTCTGCACTGTCGGAGATATGATAGAGCTCAACCTCGGTAAAGCCGCATCCCAGCGCACAGTCCAGCGTCTTAAGGAAAGAGCGGTTCAGAGACTGAATAGGGAGGATCACCTTGCCAGATGTGGCGCTGTGAATAACCTCTTTTGCCTGCTGAATGGAATCGATTTTAAGGTCTGCGGCCACAGAGTCATAATGCTTCTTGATCTTCCGCATCATGTATACAAGGCCGATTATGCAGACCAGTGTTACCCATGCGCCGCTCAGGAACTTCATAATTACAATCACAATCAGGGTGATTCCTGTGACAATTGTTCCGAAGCCGTTGATTATAGCTTTGATCTTCCAGCCCGGACTCCTTTTCTTAACCCAGTGCACCAGCATTCCATATTGGTTCAGGAGGAAGGAGATGAACACACCGCTGGCATAGAGTGGGAGCAGAAGGTGCTGATCCCCATTGAAGGCAAAGACCAGAATCGAAGATGATGTGAACAGGAACAGGATTCCGTTGGAGAAATTCAGACGTGCACCGCGGGTAACCAGCCGGCGCGGAAGAAAATCGTCTTTAGCCATAAGGGCTGTCAGGAGCGGCATTCCTGCATAGGCGGTGTTTGCAGCCAGAGCAAGGATGATTACAGTCATAATCTGCACAGCAAAGTACATCGCACTGCCATGTCCGAATACAGCACCTGCCAGCTGGCTCACTGCAGTAGCCTCGCTGTTGGGCTGGATCTGATAAAGGTTTATAAGGGCGCTGACTCCGAAGAAGACCAGAGCCACAAATCCTGCCATTGCATAGAGGACAACCTTGGCATTCTTAGTGGTAGGCTCCTTGAAGTTGGGAACGCCGTTGGAAACAGCTTCCACGCCGGTAAGTGCGGTACAGCCGGATGCAAAGGCACGAAGCAGGACAAACATGAGGGTATCTCCAGCCTGCTGCATCACCACAACCTGCTGCTCATGGGTGTACATTCCAAGGGAATATTTTATCAGGCCTGTCACAATCAGCGAGATCATGGTCAGGATGAAGACATAGGTGGGGACGCCGAACATAACGGCAGATTCCCGGAGTCCACGCAGGTTTCCCCATGTCAGCAGAGATATGATTGCGAAAGCCAGGAGCGCCTTGTACTTGAATAGCTGCGGAAAGGCAGATGTGATTGCTGCGGCACCGGCACAGGCACTTACAGCCACAGTCAGAACGTATCCGATGATCAGTGCTCCCCCTGCAACCAGTCCAGCTGTCTGGCCAAGGTTCTCGTGGGCGACAATATAGGCACCGCCACCCTGAGGATAGGCGGCAATAGTCTGGCGATAGCAGAATACCAGGATTACAAGCAGCCCGATGATAGCGGCCACCACCGGAAGGAAGAAGCGATAGGAAAGCATGCCCAGCACTGGAATCAGAACCAGGAGTATTTCCTCTCCCGCATAGCTGACCGAAGATATTGCGTCGCTGGCGAAGACTGGAATACCCCAGAAGATATTGAATTTCTCGTTTCCCAGTTCGGAGTCGGCCAGCGGATTTCCGAGCATCACTTTCTTAAGTTTTTTAATCATAATATTAATTGTATCATCAGATAGGCTGATACGCAAATAAAAATTTTCTATAAGTTCTTATGCCCTGTGTCCTCCTATCTGCTCATTCCGCTCCCGGGCTGTGGCAAATTCGGTGTAGTCGCTCACCTTTAGGATAGCGTTCTTGCCGAAACGGTCCTGTATGTCCAGCATGGCGTTCTGCAGCGACCTTTCCCGCCTCTGGAGCGTCAGATCGGTAAATAGGTCTGCCTGCTCATCCTTCTGATTTATCACAGTGTCTGCCGACAGATTTATCCTGCGGACCAGCAGGGCAGGGTCTGCAATCTGGTCGAATATGCCCAGTATCCCTTTTGTTATCCGATATAGCGATGCGGTGTGGCTCCCCAGGTGTACCAGAGCGTGGTCGGAACGGTGGACAGGGGTACTGCTCTTGTCGTAGGAGATGTAGAGCGAAAACTGCTCGCTGGCCAGCCCTTTTTCCACCAGATCCTGGGCCAGAGCCTCTGCCATCTCACGCACCACCAGACGGGCTTTGTCCCAAGGGTAGGGATGGTGCAGCACTTGGCCCGAGCAGAGGCTTCTTGCCGAGCTCCTGTAGTTCTTTATGTTGGAGATGGTACAGCTCTCAAGACCCCATGCGTGGTCTATAAGAATCTCTGCATCTATGCCGAAAAGCCTGTAGAGCAGCGCATCGTTCTGCAGCGACTTTAAGGCTATGTCCCCCATGGTGTGCATGCCATGATGCTCAAGACGGGCCGCTGTACCATGGCTTATGCGCCAGAAGTCGGTTATGGGGCGGTGCTCCCACAGGGTTTTCCGGTAACTCTCCACAGTAAGCTCTGCTATTCGCACGCCGTTCCTGTCCGGGGGCGAATGCTTTGCCACTATGTCCATGGCAACCTTGCAAAGATAAAGGTTCGGCGCAATCCCGGCTGTGGCTGTTATCCCAGTCTCTGCCAGCACATTCTTGATCACCTTGCGGAGCAGTGACTGTGCATCTGTTTTATACAGAGCCATATAGGGAGTGGCATCTATGAAAACCTCGTCTATGCTGTAGACATGGATGTCGTCGGGGCTGAAGTATTTTAAGTAGATGCCGTAGATGCGGGCAGAGTACTCCATGTACAGAGCCATCCGGGGCACTGCAGTTATGTATTCCAGCTTCCTGCCGGTCAGAGCTTCAATCTCCCTTGCTTTCTGCACCACCTCGAACAGCCTGCAGCGCCCCTTGATTCCCAGAGCCTTCAGGGATGGGGTCACAGCCAGGCAGATAGTCTTTTCGGTCCTCGATACATCAGCTACAACCAGATTCGTGGTCAGAGGGTCCAGACCGCGCTCCACACATTCCACCGAGGCGTAGAAGGATTTGAGGTCGATTGCGAAGTACACATGCTCCATACTTTTAAACTAAAGCATGGGGTGTGTCATGCAGTGATACACTGATTATTTGTCGTCGAAGATGCCTGGGTGGCGCTTGTGCTCAACTATACGGTAGTAGAGGTAGCGCATGAGCAGGGTGGAGGGGAACCAGCATACTGCCAAGAGCACAGTGAAGATGAAGCCTTTTAGCAGAATGCGCATGTTTATGACAAACGAGATATCGTAGCCTTTGTCAAAGAGATAGAAGTAGAAGGGCTGCAGAATATGCTCCTGGCTCCATGCCATCACAGGGGGATAGATGAAGTAGAATACTCCAAGGGGGAGTATCATCAGGGTCAGTGCCCAGCGGAAGTAGCGCCTGAAATTGCTGTCCTTAAAGTCTATCATCTGTCACTTTCTTGCCACAACAACAGGCTGGTAGAACTGAGTCTCCTCAGGGAATTTCCAGGAGACCTCACTGCATCCCGCATCCTTGAGCAGCTTTGTCAGCTCTTCTCTGCGGACAGCCCTGTATTCACAGTCGAACTTGCTGATGCTCAGTTTCTCCTCATCCTCGATAATGTACTGGGTCAGGCGATAATGATCATCATTCCAGATCCAGGTCTGGAACGAGACACGCTGCCCTTTGTCTGTCTTATGGATATATGGCGGGGAATAGGGCGGTCTGCTCTTCAGAAGAGCATCGTAATCCCGGATGCTGGCAACAAAGAGACCGTCAGGCTTGACCTGCCCGACAATGCTTCTGACCGCTGTCTCCAGGGCATCGCCTGAAAGCATGTGCGGAAGGGCATTGTCCATTGCAATGACAATGTCAAACTGACCTGAGAAAGTTTCTGATAATTTGCAGAAGTCTGCATGCTCAAACCGGATCTCAACGCCATCCTTCCTGGCCCGCTCTCTTGCCTCTGCCAGTTCTCCATCGCTGATATCCGAGGCTGTGACATGGTATCCAAGGGATGCCAGTCCTATCGCCTGTGTCCCGATTCCGCATGCACAGTCCAGGATGCCTGCAGTCTTGTCATAGCCATGCGCCCTGAAGATCCTGTCCAGTATGATGGCCTGTTCTCTTGTTGTAGAATGCCAGTCGAGGAAGAGCTTATCATATCGGGATGCCATATTATCATAAAAAGATTGGGTGATATTCATCTCTGCTCTCTGTTATTTATCACGCTCATACACCACCAGGATGTACTTTGTGAAAGTCACCGGCACATTATCCTTGGTGTCTATCTCTGTGCTTGTTATCGGGGTCACTGATACAACTTTATATCCATACATAGTGATACTTACATAAGTGTTGTGGTTGACCCTGTGGGCAAACTGATCATATTCTGCCACCTGTATCATCTTCGACATCTGGCTGTCTGCAACTGCAATGCTGGCAACCAGGACAAGCAGAATTAGCACAAGAATATATTTTCTCATCATTGCCTCCTTTTTACATATTTTATCATATATAATATCTCAAATGCTGATATTAAAAAATATTTTTATTGTAGCATTATTTGACACACCTTTGGTGCATAATAGGGTAGTATGATAGAGTTGATAGCCATATTTTATATCCTTTTCGGCGCTCTGCCACCCCTTGTGGTGCTTATCCTCATCTACTATGTGTTCTTCAATGACGATTAAAGGCTTTTTGTATTATTCCCTCCTTTATGGAGGAGAATTTGTTCTACTTTTCATACCTCTGCCTGGCCTCTTCCTCGGTCTTCCTTATCAGCTCAGAGTAGCCCTTGAGAGCTGCAAAAGGGGCGAATATCTTTGCCCGCTGCTCCAGAGGCATCCTGATCCGCTCCGGCGATCCTTTCCATTCGTAACCTATTATTCCTTCATATCTGCTTGCCATACTGCAACCTCTGTCTGTTTTCACAATAATAGAGCAGTAGGTGTAGCAAGGAATGATACCCCTTTTCTACACTTTTAGTTGACAGATTAAATTTCATGGAGTATATTATTTACAGCCGGGTGCAGATTCCGGGTCAGGTTCTGGTTTCCAGTTCCGCCTGTGGCCGCCTGGCTAATTTTATGATAGATGGTATGTGAATAGTATTTCTTCCCATCTTTATCAGTTCTAATCACAATTCCGACATATCCATTTGCTCCGGACCTGGAATACTTATTCCCCAAAATAAATTGAATATCGTCTGCGCTTTCAAAATTGATGTAAAGAAGAATACTGCTTTCTATCAGCTTATCTAGTATAGGATATAACCCGGCTTTGAATCTATTACAGCCTTTGAACAAGGAATCGTGTATACTGGATCTTGAAATAATTATTTTCCCAACGGGTGAGTCTGGAAATGTGTTCTGCAGGTGAGAGAATATCCATTCTTTTCTTTGTTTGATTATTTGAGGTGTCTTATCTTTGGGATTACGAAAAATTTCAGGTACCTGCTCTAATGGTATTGTTTCCACGGATGTAAGGGCTTTCAATGCATTTCTTTTCTCCCTTCTTTCACTATCAGAAAATATAAAAAATTGCTCATTCATATCTACTAATACACAAAAAATGTTCATTTTGCTTCAATTTCTGCTCAAAAAGTTTCAAAAACTTTGTAAATCATTATAAAACCAGCAATAAGGTACACCTGCTCGGTGGTGCGTACAAGTCCGTGACACCGCCAGGCATGCCTTTTGCTGGCTGTAATATTATTCTTGCATATTTGTTAATAATTCCATTAATATAGTACCTGCCGGATGTGTGAGGATGACAAAATGAACTATAAAGTAATTGACAGAGAGACTTACTATAGAAAAGGTGTGTTCCGTCACTTTTCGGAAGATTGCAAATGCTCGACTTCCATGACGGCAAGAATAGATGTAACAGACCTTGTCACTTATTCAAAGAAGGCAGAAACTAAATTTTATATCAACTTTTTATATATTCTCTCAAAAGTTATGAACTCACGCGAAGATTACAGAATGGGATATCTTTGGGAGACCGATGAACTGATCTGCTATGATGTGATCAATCCAACACAGTATGTTTTTCATGAAGATACTGAGACCTGCACTCCTGTGTATACGGAATACTATGAGGACTATGAAAAATTCTACACGGCTGCATTGCGGGATGTTGAAGAGGCAAAGAAAACTAGGGAATACTGCCTGGATATGGCGAATCATCCCAATTGGTTCGATGCGTCATTCATATCATGGCTTTCTTATGATTCAATGAATATTGAACTACCAGATGGGCATTTGTTTTTTGCTCCGATTGTCAATTGGGGAAAATACCGGGAAGAAAACGGCAGAATTGTCATGCCTGTGACTGTCCGCATGAATCATGCGATTGCCGATGGTTATCTGGTAGCAAACGTTTTCCGCCTATTGGAGCAGGAAATCAAATCTTTTTGTCGGGCTTAATCGATTCTTTCTGATTGCATTTTTACTGAGTTATAGAAGTCCATTATTCCAAACGATGAATCTGAAATGTATTTTATAATTGTCTCGCAGTTATTTGAAATAAAGTAGGTTACCTTTCTACAATCTTCAGGCGATATAAATAGAGGTTGTTTCTTAATTATTATTTTTGGGTGCTCTTCTACAGTTACAGGAATTAAACTTATATTACAAGTGAATCGATCTACATAATTGTTTTGGAAATAAAGCCAAGGGTGATTTGAACAATCAGCTTCGCTTATCCAAAGGTTTACTGGCAGTTTAGTATCTGCTTTTCTTAATAATGTGAGGGTTTCCATTCTCTTGCGGTTTTTAGCAGTTTCCCTTAAAAACTTCTTTATCTCTTTCTTTACTCCAAAGGCTAATTTATAATTACCGATTGTATTCAACGGAATATATTTCATTTCATAAAATTCATGGCATTTTGAAGGTGCTGAAAAATCAGAAGGAACCTCATACATATAGGTTTTCCATTCAAAAAATGGGAATTTGATGTGATAATAAACAGTTTCTCCTATTTGTGCGAGCTTTACATCTTGCAGATCTAATCCGGTTTCTTCGCGTAGTTCTCGCTTTGCTGTCATATATAATGTTAAGTCCTTTAATTCATAGCCACCACCGGGAATGGACCATTTATCTGCCTGTGGATTGTATTTGCGTTTGCCAAGGAGTATGGCATATTCGTAATCTATCTTCTTGAATAGTGCAACACCTGCACCTTTGTATGGAAGTTTCATTGTTGATCCCAAACAAGAGAGTTATTTTCAATTTTTAGTTTTTTTTTAGTTTTTTTGTTACAGCAACCTAAAATTTTTTCAAGCCAATCCTTCATTATTTCTGGATTATATTTGTTGATAACAAATTCTTGTCCAATAGATGCTGATTTAATTTTTAAATTCCCATCATCTAAGATTTCTTCTAAATTATTTGTATTATATGTCATTGTTATTTTGGCGTTTTTATCTGAGATTTTCCAAAAATTAGGAATTTTCCAATGTGATTTAGTACTATCATTTTCTGTAAGTTTAAGTTTATCTTCATCAAAAATGAAGGTTCCAAATCTCTTACTGCAAATAATAATGTTTTTTTTCCCTTCGTGTTTTTTATTATTATAGTGTGGGTGAAATTTCAAATTTGGATATTTTGAAGAAGGGTTATTATAATCTTCTATTCCATTGAAATGTGTAAATTCATTATCAATATTAAATACATCATCTACAATCATATATCCCCAAAGGGCATGAAACTCTTTCCTATTTTTTTTATCTTTTCCAGTCCATTTAAATGTTCCAAAAAATAAAAAAACATCATCTTTGCTGATTTTTTGATTGAGCAAATGACTTGCAGCTGCTCTACTTTGTCCGAATGCTGCATATTCATTTGTAATATTTATAATTTTATTATTATCTTGGTCATAAATCCTTTGTACAACGTTCTGTATTTGTGGATCATAGTGAAATATTGTATTCTCAACTTCTTGTTCTGTTGGGGTATTTCCTGGTATTTTTATTTTTTGGATATTATATTTTTCAAATATTTCTTTTAGTGATAATTCCTTTTTGTCGGCAAGAATGAATTTTAGATTTTCAGCCTCAATTCCTTTTATTTTCGAATCTGTTTCATTCATAGTCTTCTTTTTCCCTTTCTCGGGAATTGGAAATGAAATCATTTGGCCATCTG
>JAGCGL010000033.1 GCA_017649605.1 Spirochaetia bacterium | reverse complement strand
CCATAAGTAAGGATACCCCAACGGGGTAAGCGCCCGATCGGAATCGAACCGACATCATCAGCTTGGAGGGCTGAGGTAATAGCCATTATACCACAGGCGCGAACAGATATTTTATACAAAATCAAAAACAAATTGTCAATATAGTTATTGAACAAACATATCCAATACAGTAAAGTTCGGATAAGGAGAGAATATGGCTATCAGAGGAGAAATTTTTTCATCACAGGTTCAGACCGAAAAGAGGACTTATTTTTTCAATGTGAAGGAAAACAGGATGGGAAGCCATTTTCTGAACATTGTAGAGAGCACCAAGAAGCCAGATGGCACCTTTGACCGTCACTCCATCATGGTATACGAGGAAGACATAGAGAACTTCATGAAGGAGCTGAACAGAGCTTTCAAAGTCTTCAAGAGACAGAGACCCGGAAACTCTTTCGATGAATAGGGCTCAGCCCATACTTTGCCACTGCCTCACGGTGGGCTTTGGTAGGGTATCCTTTGTGTTTCTCGAACCCATATCTGCCATCTATTTTTGAATAATCCACCATCCACTGATCCCGCTGCACTTTGGCCAGAATCGAGGCTGCCATAATCTCGTGGATCTTGTCATCCCCTTTCACAATCGCTTCCATAGGGATATCTGTCTCGATGGGTGGAACAAAGATGCCATCCACAAGTATGCGGTCGGGCCTTACCGGTACAGAGAGGTCGAGCCAGGCACGCTTCATGGCCAAAAGAGAAGCCTGCAGAATATTGATCTCATCAATCTCCTCGGGCCACACCCAGCCGGTGCCGTAGGAAACAGCTTTCTGGATTATGATATCGTAGGCTTCCTTCCGCTTTTTCTCGGAAAGCTTTTTAGAGTCAGCCAGAATCTCCACCGGAAAATCTGGGGGCAGCACCACAGCCGATGCCACCACAGGGCCGGCCAGAGGGCCCCTGCCCACCTCGTCCATTCCGCAGATCATAATCACATGCCTAAACGCTTATTAAGCCACTCTGCCACAGCAGGTATCTTCTTGAGCTCTGGAATCAAAAGGGCAGTATTCTCCTTGAAAGGATTGTCAGGCATCTCCAGGAACTTAGCAACCGGCTCAAGAATATCAGGCTTCTCGCCGTTTCTTACCCGCATCAGATAGACTGCAAGCTCGTCCGGCAGCAGGATATTCTCACCGTTATCAAGACCGTAGAGCCGGCCCAGAGCTTTCTTGGTCTCCACACCGAATCTGGAGTTTGGATTCGAGAGGATACAATGTTCCATAAGGGGCTGATCCTCTTTGGAAAGGAGGTTGTTTTTTCTTATGGATGTCCACAGGTAGTAGTAATATCCCTGGAACAGAGGGAATTTACCCTCCATAGCTCCAAATGCATTCACAAGATCCGGGCTTGTCTTTGAGCTGTTTGCCCTGCATGCCATCTGCAGATATGAGTAGTAGTTAAGAGGAACTTCCGGAGTGATGGAATCAAAGATTTCTGATGCAGTATCAAAATCCTCTTCCATGTAGGCCTTGAAACCATCAAGGAATTTAACATGGGGCAAGGAAGTATTCTCAAAGTTTGACTTTGCACTTTCCAAGGAAATAATGATATTCTCATCTGTAACCTTGTTGATGAAACGCATCCGGTCCATCTCGGCATATGTGGCAATAAAGGCACTTGTTATATATCCTGCCTGCTCCAGACACTGGGCCTGCTGCATACCAAAGCCCAGGACACCTGGCCTGCGCACAATATATTCATCCAGCACAGCCACTATGATGGTCACGTTGTCCACACTGTCAGGCTCGTTGCCCAAAAGGCTAATAAATTCGAACATATCCTCGTCAGTGAATTTATTGTGGTCAGCGGCCCACAGTTCCTTCATAAGCTTGAGTGCGCTTATAGGATCCTCTTTGTTGGCATAAGCCTTGGCCATTGTTATGGTCACTCCAAGGGGATCTTCCTTGTTGAATGAAAGAGCCTGTTTCGCATACTCGATACTCTTATTCGGATCCTGACTTTTCAAGGAATACTGTGCCATATTGGTGTAGAACACATATTTCTCCCCTTCGCTGGCTGATTTCTTTGCCAGCGGCAGTCCAGCCTTAAGGTATTCGCCGGCCAGCTTGACTTCATTCTTCATAAGGAGCATTCCAGAAATGTTTATCTTGAGCATAAGAACATTAGGATACTTTTTATCCAGGTCAATAAACCCTTGCAGAAGATCATCCCCGGTCTTCTCCTTGACAAGTGCCTCCATCTCCGGAAGATAGCTGTCATCAGCTGCCTTCGAGCATGAAGTGAGCGCCACCAGGACGATTAAAAGTGCAAGCACCAGTTTCTTAAACATGTGTTCCTCCGATTATATCAGCCAATTCATCAGGGCTATGTATCAAAATATCAGCTCCGCATTCCAGCAGGCTCTTTGCAGCTGCATCCCTGTCGGGCGCAGAATAGACAATACCCACTGCAGTAAATGGGTGATTGGAATTTTTAGCAGCCTTCATATCATCACCCACATCTCCAAAATAGTACATTTTTTCTGCATCAGGATACAAGGTGGCAATTCTGTCCAGCATAAAAGGGGATGGCTTACCCAGGGAGACTCTGCAGCCAGTTTTCTCAAGTATGCGCTTCTCCTCGGCCTCGCAATCATCCAGGGCAACAATGGCAGAGAACATATCAAGGCCATGCTTTTTAAGCGGATAGAGAGCCTCGCTCCTGGGACGGCCTGTAGCTATTGCCAGAGTGCTGCCTGCCGCCAGTTTCTGCAGCAGAGGGCGGGATGTGAAGAGCTTCTCCTTAAGGATAAGCCCATCCTGGGTGCAATACTGTGGCGCAAAGCCATAGGTCTGGGTAAAAAGCTCCTCTCCCAGGTATATCTCCTGGAAAATCTGCTTTATTATGTTGCCGCTTCCTACATCGCCGGCGTAGTACTGGTCGGCGGCCTTGGAGAGCCTGCCGCTCTCCATTATGGCGGAAAGGGGGCGGGCGGCGCTGTGCAGGTAATCGGCCAGAGGCCCTACATCCCACTGCTCCCGGTCCGCCCCGGTATTTTCCGCCATAACCAACAGCAGGGATATGACCCTGTGGGTCATGTCCCAATCGTTGTTAAGGCCGCCACTCTGCTTAACTGCAGCCAGCTCCTCCAGGGAGAACAGGGGATTGGGCAGAAGGCTACCCCCTTTGCAATCCTTTAAGAATATATATGCAGCCTGCCGGGTCGCCTCACGGTAAGAGGCAGAGACATCTACAAGGACTCCGTCCATATCAAAAACAAGCAGATTCATCAGAATGTCACCTCACACCAGGCTCTTGATTATCTCGGGAACCATAAGGATGGATTCCATGAAAATAAAATGTTTGTCCTCGTACTTTTTCCATCCATCCCGGGAGGCATCCACCAGAATAGGATAACGGGACCACTCCAGAAGTGGAATGTCATCCTGGCTTGCCCCGATCACAATAGTATTCTCGGGAGAAAAACGCATAGTCTGCTCAAGGAATGCAATCTTATCCTTTCCAGACCTGAAGTTGCAGGTATAATCCATAATCTGGCCGCTGTAGGAGGAGACATGGTTTCCCACTATGCCCCGGAACAGGGTGTCGGCTCCCTTGAAATAGAGCGAACTCTTTATAAGCGAATCGGTGCTGCAGCTTGCAATATAAAGCTCAAAGCCCTCGGCCTGAAGCTGCCGAATAACCTGGAGTGCCTGTTCTGAGATTTTAGCACTGAGTATTTTAGATACATTCTCAAGTATTATGGAAGGCTGCCCTTTTATAAAGGAACCTAAATAGCCTCTGGTCCAGCCTAGAACAGCAGGACTTTTCTCATGCTTAAGCATGAAGGAGGCCATCAGTTTTTTCTTGAATAGAAGATAATTGTTGGTACGGAGATAGTCGATAAGGATATGGTCGCTGCTGTAAAAAGCAGAATACGGCATAAATGGAATTATTGTTCCATTATATCCCCATACAATGTTCATTTACCGTAGTTTGATTAACCTTTGATTCCGTACTTCTTGTTGAACCGCTCTACTCTTCCTGCTGTGTCAACCAGCTTCTCCTTGCCTGTGAAGAAAGGATGGCAAGCGGAGCAGATTTCAACCTGGATATCGCCTACAGAAGAACCAGTCTCAATAACATTTCCACATGCGCATGTGATCTTAGCTGGCTTGTAATCTGGATGTATACCCTTTTTCATATATGTTTCCTCCAATAAATTTCCTATTTTATATCTCTACCGGTCCAACTGTATTCATAGACCGTAAGAATGCTTCATTATTCTTTGTTTTTTGCATTCTGTCAATCAGCATTTCAATAATTTCTACATCATCCATAGGATTTATTACTTTTCTAAGAACCCAAATCTTCTTAAGTTCCTCTTCCGACAGGAGCAGATCCTCCCTTCTGGTGCCCGATTTCTTGATATTGATGGCTGGGTAGAGTCTGCGGTCTGCAATCTTCCGGTCCAGAACCATCTCCATGTTACCGGTACCCTTGAACTCCTCGAAGATAACCTCGTCCATACGGCTTCCGGTCTCGATAAGGGCTGTAGCTATGATGGTAAGGCTTCCGCCGTTCTCTATGTTACGGGCTGCTCCGAAGAACCGTTTCGGCTTGTGCAGGGCATTGGAGTCCACACCGCCGGAAAGAATCTTACCCGAAGTAGGCACTGTCTGGTTGTAGGCTCTTGCCAGTCTGGTTATGGAGTCCAGCAGGATCACAACATCCTTCTTGTGCTCCACCATTCTCTTCGCCCGCTCAATAACCATCTCTGCAACCTGCACATGGCGGGATGCCTGCTCGTCGAATGTGGAGGCAATAACCTCGCCCTTTACATTCCGCCGCATATCGGTAACCTCCTCAGGCCGCTCGTCGATAAGGAGCAGTATAAGGTTGATCTCCGGATGGTTCTCGGTTATCGCATTGGCAATCTTCTGCAGGATAACAGTCTTTCCAGAGCGCGGAGGTGATACAATAAGACCACGCTGCCCTTTTCCGATAGGACAGAAGAGGTTGATCATACGGGTACATGGGTCGCCCGACGCAGTCTCCATATTGATCCGTTCATCTGGGAACAGAGGGATAAGGTTGTCGAATGGAACTCTGGTCTGAGCCACCACAGAGTCATCCCCGTTGATCTGCTCCACCCGCAGCATTGCAAAATATTTCTCCCCCTCTTTTGGCGGCCGGATCTGGCCTGACACAATGTCGCCTGTCTTAAGGTTGAAAAGCCTTATCTGGGACGGGGAAATATAGATATCATCTGAGCCTGGCAGATAGCTGTTCTGCGGGGAACGGAGGAATCCGAAGCCTTCGGGCAGGTTCTCAAGGGAGCCATAAGCATAGATTATGCCGCCAGCAGCTGTGTGTGCCTTCAATATCTGGAATATAAGGTCCTGTTTCTTAAAGCTTCCCAGGTTCTCGTGGGGAATTCCCATCTCCAGGGCTTTCTGTCTGAGCTCCAACAGCCCCAGCTGAGTAAGGTCGTTTATACTGAGTTTGCTGCGTCCCTCGGTGCTCTCGGGAACTGGATTTGCAGCAGGTGCCGCAAAAGAGGCTGCAGGCTGGGCAGAGGGGATATCCTCCTTCCTGCGTCTGCGGGTCAGAACCCGTTTTCTGCCAACTGCAGGTTCGCTTGGTTTTTTTTCTGATTCAACTTTGATTTCCTGATTTTCTACTTGGTTTTCTGCCTGATTTTCAATCTGGTTCTCTTCTTCAAACATAAAAAAAGAAAAACTCCTTTTTCAAAATTCAACTTTAAAACAATTATTTTAATAAAGAGGTTCGTGTGAACTGATTATTTGATTTTGTATCTTTATTTAATTTTATTCAAAATCGGGGAGCTGTGTCAACCCCTGCATTTTTAGGCCTGAAGCGACTTCTTAAGCTCTTCGCGGTTGGAGGAGAAGACATCGATATCCTGCCCCTGCCGGATCATGCTGCATTTTCCCTCAAAGAAAACGCCGTCTGCAATCTTGAGCTTAGCAGCCTTAACATCGCCGCTTACACAGCTGCCGCTGGTCATCTCAAGCCGGTCCTCCACCTCTATGTTTCCAACAACCTTTCCAGAAATAACTGCGGCATAAGCCTTGATATCGGCCTTAACCTCGGCACCGGCAGCAACATAAAGGAATCCGGTGGCATCTATTATACCCTGGAAACGGCCGCAGATACGCAGGCTCTTCGAGAAACGCAGTGTCCCGTCAAGGGAGGCATCCTTACCCAGGAGAGCTGCTGTTTTTTCTATATCTTTTGGAACTTTATTATTGCTTGAGAACATTTTATACCTTCTTATTTTATTTTCTTATACTTAAGGCCGGTTGTCAATAGCAGACCCCACACAAGAAGAAGTGCGGCCGCAATGGCACACAGGGCGCCGAACCAGTCGCCCCACCTGGTGTACAGCGTAGTTGTAGCATCATACACAGGGACATCGGCAAGCAGATACCCCTCTACAAAAGGCTCCATCTCGGCGACCCGCCGGCCCGACGGATCTATGACACAGGTTATGCCGCTGTTGGTGCTCCGCACCACGGTCCGCCGGTTCTCGTAGGCCCGGAATGTCGCCATAGCCATGTGCTGCATCTCGGCAGGCACCGAGTAGGCCCAGCCGTCGTTGGAAAGGTTCATTATAACTTGTGCCCCATTCTGCACAAAGGCTCTGGAAAGGTCTCCGAAGCTGTCCTCGAAGCAGATCGGGGTGGAGAACCTGAAACCTGCCGCATCAAATACAGTGTACTCGGTGCCTGGAATCCAGAAGTGGGTGTCCCAGTCCACCAGGAAGTTATAAATAAAAGGAAGCTGTTTTTTATAAGGAAAGTGTTCGGTAAAAGGAACCAGGTGGATCTTGCGGTACACCTTGGTTATCTCCCCTCTCTCGAAAAGGAGGGCCGAGTTGTGGTCCTGCCGCACCTGCTGCTTTTTCTCCTCGTCAAAGCCCAGAACCCCTTCGTTGTTGCCCAGGACAAACGGCACTGTCTGCCGGTACATATAGTCACGGAGCTCTTTTACCATTTTATAATAGCCAGGGTCGGTGCGGTAACGGGTATGCCAGTCTATGGATGGGACAAAGGATGTTTCTGACCACACCACTATGTCTGGCGGGCCGGCCTTGTCCTCCTGCGCCTGGGTGCTCATAGTAAGCAGGCGGCGCAGTGCCTCGCGGTATGTGGCATCTCCACCCTGCCATGGGTCTATGTTCTGCTGGATAAGGGCAGCCTTCTTTACAGGGCAGCCGGAGTAGTCGTAGCCGGTGGCAAAGCCGTAGGCCAGAACCAGGACAAACAGACCTCCATAAGCTATGGCTGTAAGCTTTGTATGCATTTTTACGCCATTCTGCAGCACATTGGCCAGGAGTGCCGAAGGAACCACAAGAAGAGCCGACACACCCCATACTCCGGTCAGCGCCGCCAGCCGTGCCACCAGAGGTACAGAGTACTGGGAGTATCCAAGGATGCCGTATGGGTAGCCCAAGAAGCCTTTGGTCCGCAGATACTCGTAGCCTATCCAGATGATGCACTGCACCAGGAAGCCCCACTTGGGGAAAACTTTGTCTGCCAGCTTAAGGGCTGGGAAAAGGAAAAAATAGTAAACTGCATAAAGAGCAGGAATTATCACAATTGCAGGTGGGTAGAATATACCCAGCCAGTAGTTGAACAGGGCATAGGAGACAAGGCCGTAGAGAAAGCCCCACAATGGTGCAGTCTTAAGCCTTATCTGGCGTATGGCCATGAACATAGGAGTCAGGGCAATATAGCCGAAAATAGGAAAACCTTTATCGCTTATGAATGAGGGAAATGATAATGCAAATAGGATTGCGGAACCGAATAGAAGAAACAGTGGTTTACTCTTTTCTAAGCGACCAGACACTGTTCTTAAGTTCCTTTCCAGGTCTAAATACTGCGGCTCCGTGAACCTCGACTGAGACTTGCTCTCCAGTCTTTGGGTTATGGGCTTTCTCCCTACCCCGGCGGGTTCTGACTTCAAAAGTACCGAAGCCGCGTAATTCTACAGTTTGATCATTAAGTAGAGCTTTTTTAATCTCTTCAAAAACTTTGTCAACGATTATGTGGATATCTTTCTTGGTTATATCAAATCCTGTGTCGTTATAGATATTTTCTACTACGTCGTTTTTTGTAACTTTCTTTTCCACATTCACTCCAAAATTACAATCAGAATTGATATAACCGTCCATCAGCCGGCATTCAGCTTGTTAAGCTTCTTTGCCAATCTTGATTTCTTTCTTGCAACAGTGTTCTTATGGTAAATGCCTTTTCCAGCAGCTGTATCCATCTTCTTAGAAATAAGGATGAATGTCTTCTCAGCCTCGGCCTTGTCATTTCCCTCAACTGCAGCAGTAAAATCTTTGATATAAGTTTTGACTTCGCTCTTTGTCATCTTGTTTCTAAGATGTCTTTTCAAACTCTGTCTGTACCTTTTCTCTGACAACGATTTACTCCTTACATTAAGTTATTCGAAATTAACAGATAATAATCAGATAGTCAATAAGACCAGCCGACTCTTATTTGAAATCGCTAGGTTTACGTTCCTGTCTCTTGCACTTCTCGCACTCGGCATAGTTTTTCTTCTTGCCGTTTGCAAAGACAGTTTTCATTTTGATCTCGCCACCGCATGGACACAAAAACTTATGAGTTGATGAACCAACACGTGAGTTCTTACTTACCTGTCCCATGATTACCCTCCAAAAAAATAATACAGTGAATAAATATATTGACAATAAACATTTATGTCAAGAACTGTTATTTAGGCTCCTCTGTAACCTGCCATATTTTCCGCTCAGGATCGAACATGAAGCCAGAGATCGGCATTACAAATCCGGCACCGTCGGCCGCTGTTATCTTTACGGTCTTGGTCAGTATATTGATCTCTGCCACCCGGTAGGTCTTGTCCTCGAACACTACGCGGCTCCCCTCGTTAGGATACTTCTTCCGCTCCTCGGCATAGAAGTCGTACTCGTAGGCCAGACAGCACAGCAGGCGGCCGCAGGCTCCCGATATCTTCATGGAGTTGAGGGAAAGGTTCTGGTCCTTTGCCATCTTTATGGAGACAGTGCGGAGCTTATCAGTTATCCCGTGGCAGCAGTAGTCACGGCCGCACATTCCAAGGCCGCCGCACACCATGGCCTCGTCCCGGACACCGATCTGACGCAGCTCTATTCGGATACGGAATACAACCACCAGGTCCTTCACCAGGGCACGGAAGTCTATGCGGTTGTCGGCAGTGAAGAAGAACATAACCTTTGGATCATCCAGGAGATAATGGGCAGATACCAGCTTCATCTCAAGCTTGTGGTCTGCAATCTTCTGGGCGCAGATCCTGAAAGCCTCCTTCTCCCGCTCACAGTTGGTCTCGTACCGCTTCATGTCGGCATCGGTAGCCTTGCGGATTATGGTGTAGACATCCCGCACATGCTTGGGCTTTCCCCGCTCCGACACCAGATAGATGCCTCCCTTGACCTGGGCCAGGTCTTTTCCATACTTGCCGTCCACAATGGCATAATCCTTGTCCGACACATCAAAGGTGTCGGGATATGCGCACATAGCAGACTCGTTGGAATGGACAAAGCGCACCTTTATAAGTTTATCGGGAAAATCTATGTCTGAAGATTCAGATACATCCGGCTCATCATCCAGGATGATATCCTCGTTTAATTCATCGCTCATTCTTTATTCCTTATTAAGAGAGACACGGCATACACCGTCCAGAACCACACCATCTTCGGCTATAAGACGGGATGTGGTGATGCTTCCCATGACAATTCCGGAAGAGAGGACAGTCACTTTGTCGGTGGCTGTAATATCTCCCTTGACCATGCCGCCTATAATCACAGAGCTGGCCTTGATGGAGCTCTCTACCCTGGCAGACTCGCTTATGAACACCTGTCCTGTACTTTCTATAGTGCCGGAAAAATCGCCGGCCAGCTTAAGGATGCCGCTTACTTTTATATCGCCCTTGAAAACAGAACCATACCCAAGAAGTGAGTTTACAGTCATATCATTCTCTTTCATAAACACCTTCCATCAGAAATTCTTATTGCTGTTAAAGTCCAGATACCGCTGAGGATCCACAACCTGGGAACCAATGCGCACCTCGTAATGGAGGTGGGGCCCGGTGGAGAGTCCTGTGCTGCCCAGAGTTCCGATAACCTCGCCCTGCTGCACGTTCTGTCCTTCCTTCACATAAACTTTATCCATATGGGCATATCGGGTATAAAAACCATATTTATGCTTAATGACAATATTATTCCCGTAGCCGTTTGCGTCAAATGCCTTTTCTATAACCTTTCCATCTGCAGTGGAGACCACCTTGGTTCCCCTGGAATATGCAATATCGATACCCTTATGCAGATACCAGTGCTTTGTAAACGGATGGGTGGTGGGGCCAAAGTATGAGGTGACATAGCCGCGCACATCCCGTAAAGGCCATATAGTAGGAAGCTCCACTATAAGGTTCTGCTGCGCCTGAAGCATCTTTGCAATCTGGTCAAAATATTCAAGCGAGTCCTGCAGAAGCCCCTTCATAGCCATAAGCTCATCCACATCTGAGCCAAGCTCTCCAGCAGTCCTTTCCTTCCTCTCGGCATTGCTCTTCTCGAGCCCTAGGCTGTCAAGGGTGGTGTGGAGCGATTCCTCGAACACTCTGGAGGTATTCAGAAGGTCTGATATCTGGTCCCTGATAACCTCAAGGTCGGCATCCCGCTGCTCCAGAACCTGGGTCTTGTCGGTCAGAAGATCAGATACCCCTGTGAAGCGGGTCGAATAGAGAATAAATGTAAGGACCATGCACACCAGTAGGAAAATGACCACAACCATGGAAAAGGCCGAGATCCTGAAGTTGAAGATATTGCGCTCGGAATGGGGAACCAGCATCACAGTGACCTGCTGACGGAAGAACCCTGCTATAGCTCCGAAAAATTTGGCAAAGAAATCCCCTATGGCAGAGAAAAAACGCAGCAACCGCGCCACAAACCTTTTTTCAGCTCTTTTGTAATGATGAACAGGGGACAACTCTTTCTCCTAAAATGTTTTGTCAAATTTTTGTTGACGTTTTTTAATATACCATGTTATTATATATTTAACAACATAAAAAAACAATCACGAGGACAATATGAAATTTTTTGATACTCATGCACATATTGGTCTTATTCATAATGACCCGATAGAAGAATTAATTGTTATCCAGCAGGCAAAGCAGGCTGGAGTCGAGCACATTGTAAGCATCTGCAACAGTCTCCATGATTTTGACGAGGTTTACCAGAACCTTAAGACTGCTAAAAATATCTACCACGCTGTGGGAATTTCTCCATCCGAGGTTATGCACCAGGGAAGAAACTGGGAGAGCAGGATAATCGAGAATGTCAAGCTGGACAGAGTTGTGGCTATCGGCGAGATCGGCCTGGACTACTACCGGAAGTTCGGCGACAAGGATTCCCAGATTGCCCTTTTCATACGGCAGCTGGAGCTTGCTCAGCAGCTCAATTTCCCTGTAATCATCCATAACCGGGATGCAGGAGCCGATGTCCTGGGTATTCTGCACCACAGACTGCCGGCAAAAGGGGGAGTGCTCCACTGCTTCTCCGAAAGCTACGAATATGCTAAGAAAGCTATAGATCTGGGCATGTATGTCTCATTTGCAGGCAATGTCACCTATAAGAATGCCAAGAATCTCCACGAGACAGCCCTCAATATTCCTATCGAGAACATGCTGATCGAATCGGAGGCTCCGTTCATGGTTCCTGCCGCTTACAAAGGCAAGAGGAATATGCCGGCCTATATCCATTCGACACTGGAGTTCATCGCAGAACTGCGGGGTATGGATCCAGAGGAGTGCGCCGACATCCTGTACAAGAACAGCTTAAGGTTCTTCAATATCAAAGAGTGATGAAGGCTCTCTACCATCCATTTGTTTTCTCAGAAAAAGTGACTGTGCCGGGAAATCTGTTCCTTGCCCCTATGGCAGGATATACCGATGCGGCATGGAGAGGTTTTGCCACCAAGTGGGGAGCTGACCTTTGCTATACCGAGATGGTTTCCTGCGAGGCCCTTTCCCGGGACAGTTCCAAGACTGTCGATATGATGAGGAAGGCAGAGGAAGAGCAGTTCTACGCAATCCAGATATTCACCTCCAGCCCCGAGACTGCAGTAAAGGCCCTCCCCTATGTGCTGGCCCAGAAGCCCTCAGTTATCGACATCAACTGCGGCTGCCCTGTGCCGAAAGTGCTCAAAGGGGGCTGCGGCGCCGCCCTGGGACGCAATCCGGAACTTATGCATAAGATTGTAAAGGCACTTACAGAGAACACAGATGTGCCGATTACTGTCAAGATACGCTCCGGATGGGACAAGAACTCCATAAACTTCTTAGAGGCAGCCGACGCGGCTCAGGCGGCAGGGGCAGCCGCAGTTACGCTGCACCCCCGCACCCGAAGCCAGGACTACGCGGGCAAGGCCGACTGGCCACTCATAAAAAAGCTTAAAGAACATATCTCTATCCCGGTCATCGCATCCGGGGACATGTTCTCGCCCGAGGCGATAAAGGAGGTGCTGGAGACCACAGGCTGCGACGGCGTAATGGTGGCCAGGGGTGCGGTGGGCTGCCCCGAGATTTTCCAGTATGCCAAGGAGCTTCTTACCACCGGCACCTATACCAAGATACCCCAGCACCAGAAGCTGGAGAACGCCATGGAGCACTTTGCCAGATCGGTAAAGTACATCGGCGAGGAGCGGGCCTGCAAGGAGATGAAGAAGCACCTGTGCTGCTACACCAAGGGGCTCCCAGGCAGCGCCGAGATCCGCAATAAAATAGTGTTCTGCACCAGCGCCGATGAGTACCTGGGAATTCTGCGGAAATTCATGAATTCAGAAAACCTATAACCTTGTCCAGCATATCATTCTGACGGAGCTGGTTCAGATACTTTTTTCTCCTTCTGTCCCATGCCATTAAACTGTAGACACCGCTGGCATTCTTTTTCACATAGTCCCAGTCCTCCGGTGTAAACCTGCGCCAGGCAGCCTTCATCACATCTCCGGCCTCTTTCCTTTCCTCTTCGGAGATATCCTTGAAATAAGCCTGATACCAGTCCATGAGATAGGAGACCTGCACATGGAAAGATCCATTATTGTACCGATCCACATCATAATACGATTCCCCTGAGTACAAAGCCTTAAGCGCTTCCTTTAATTTTTCTTCTGTAATGAGCATACACATCCTCCATAGATCAAGCATTAGCACCTTGCCGTGCGGCAGGTTGCTGTGTGGTCATCGGGCTTGTCCCTCGCACACTCTTTATAGGTTAATTGCAGTTTAACACAGGGGGTGTGTCAAATAATGCTACACCTCCTGAAAAATTTTTCAAACTTTTTTCTCAAAAATTGAAGCAAAATGATTTTTTTTGCAGTTATACAAGTAGAACAATCTTAGAATTGTAGATATTGCAGGAGGTTGTTATGCTTATATTTTGCACAGTATTATTGATTATTTATACATATTATGTTGACTTTCCACTATTTTATGTTATTATTTCAACAGGAGAATTAAAAATGGCAAAAGTTTCAACAAATATCAGTATTGATGCAGAAATTAAGAGTAAAGCACAGGATATGCTGACTGATTTAGGACTTGATCTGTCTACAGCAGTCAATATATTTCTGCGCCAGATGCTCCGCCAAAGGGAGATTCCATTTGCAATAAGCCAGAATGTTCCAAATGCCGTGACCCTCAAGGCAATGGATGATGCTGAAAATGACAAGGATATGTATGGCCCATTTGACACTGTTGATGATGCTATGAGGGAACTGAATGCTTAAAATTGAATTCACGAAACAGTTCAAGAAAGACTATAAACTCGCCCTGAAGCGCGGATGTAATCCTGCCGAATTGCAAAAGGTGCTGACATATTTATCAGCAGAGATAGATCTTCCCCCTAAATATAAAGATCATCTATTGAAAAATTCCAGGAACTACCAGGGGATGAGGGAATGTCATATAGAACCTGACTGGCTGCTTATTTACAAAATACAAGACGAGCTGCTGATACTTAAGCTGATCCGCACAGGAACTCACAGCGATCTATTCTGATTACAACAGGCTCACACCAATACAGTAGAGAATCATTGCAAACAGCGGCATAATGGCAATCTTGCCGACACGGCGCAGTTTCTCCTGCATAAGAAGGATAAGGAGGATGCCCAAGAGCACGCACTGGAACACACCGAATATCATGATGCCGTCGTTCCGGTCGAACACTGATATGCGGCTGAAAGATACTGTCTCTGCCAGTGCCAGGACTGCCATATTGAAGATGTTGCTTCCCAATATATTTCCGATTCCCATCTCCACAGAGCCGCGGATTACAGAGCTTATGGTGACAACCAACTCTGGGAGCGATGTAGCCCATGCAAGGAATATAGCACCAGCCATTGCGCTGCCAATCGATGTTGTAGTGCCGATCTCGTTCACCACCACAGAGAGATAGAAGCTTGATACCACAAGTCCGGCAGCAAAGAAGATAAGCTTGCAGTAGAAGAAGAACCCAAGAGCCTCCACCTGTCCCTCGTCCTCAACCGAAGGGTTAGCCTTGTACAGCGCAATCACACTCAAAATGAAGAGGATGAAGACAAGATATACAAAGAGGGATCTGCCATAGAACGGATGTCCGGAGAAGAATACTCCCAGGATAAATACCGTAGTTATGATAAAGCAGTAGCCCAGGGAAGTTCCGCTCTCCACATCCACTTTTCCGCTGGGTCGCCGTAGGCTTTCAGCCATGATGAAGGAGAGGAATAGGATAAACATGTTGGCATTGTTGCTGCCTATTATATTTGCAGTTCCAAGCACCGGGTTGTTCAGATAGACTGTGCTGGATACGGTGGAGATAAGCTCTGGAATCGAGGTGATGAACCCAAGGAGGACAAAGCCTACGAAACCCTTTCCAATCCGTTTTGCGGCTGCCAGTTCATCGGCATACTTAGAGAGCGATATACAGAAAAGAACCACAACAAAGGCTGTAAAAGTAAATTTAAGCCAGATCACACTTTTCTCCTTACTTCTTTATCTTTACCCCTTTCCAGCTGACAGAAGGAATTAGGAATGCTGTCAGAAAGGTAAAGCCATAAAACAGTGTCCCTATGAAAGCACATGGGACAATCCAAAGGATAAATCCTTTGTCCATCTTAATATACCAGTTTCCTGCCAATGACATCATGATCATTGAGAGCACCGGCGCAAAATAGTATAGCATGGCCTGGGGGTGGAATGGAATGGCCAGACAGGAGATTGCCCCCACCAGCGTGAAAAGAAGCATGAATGAATACATAAAGGCTGCTGTGCGGTCGCCGCCAAAGACAGCACCGGCGCTCCAGCGCACCTCCTGTTTTGCCGCATCCAGAAGCTTCTTCTGGGGCTGGGCGTAAACCAGAACAGACCGGAATGGGCACACCGCCACCTTCCAGTGGCCGGTGTTACGCACCGCTGCAATAAGCTGGGCATCTTCGGTAAGGGAGAATCCTATGGAGTCAAAGCCCCCTATCTCCTCAAGGGCGGTGCGGCGTACAGCCAGGTTGTTGCCATAGCCACCCGACGGGTTCCCCAGCCCCACTGCCCCCACCGTGTAGAAAAAGCGCATAAGGTGATCCTGTGTCTGGTACCTTTCTCTCAAACTGCATCCGGGGGCAGTGACCACAGCAGAGAACACCAGCCCCACCTTGGGGTCCTGGAAGTATCGGCTCACCTCGGTCACCCAACCAGCCGGCACTATACAGTCGGCATCGGTGAACATAAGGATATCGCCATCGGCATATCTGGATGCGATAGAGAGCATGCTGTGCTTAGGATTCATACCAGGCTTTGGCGGCTCAGTATTTTTTATCACCTTGACATTGCTGTGCCTTGCGGCAAACTCGTTCATAAGGCTCTGGGTCTGATCCACAGAGCGGTCGTCGGCCAGAATCACCTGGACATCGGGAGTCATCACTTTCTCAAGGCTGCTGAATAAAGCCGGTAGATTGTCGGCCTCATCCTTCGCAGGAATTATCACAGAGACTTTGAACTGCTTTTTCTGCTCTGCCAGGCGCTGCTTTCCGGAGATGGCGCATGCACGCACTATCCCGCAGATTATCACCAGGTGGACAATCACCATGAATATGGAATAGATCAGAAGAACAGCATCAATCATCATTTAAAGAGCTTTGCAATCTGGGACTTATATTTCCGGTTCACCACATCACGCTTCACCTTCTGGGTGTTGGTAAGCTCATCCCCTACTGTAAAAGGCTTTGAGAGAAGGCATATGCGGAAAATCTTCTCGTAGTTCTTGAATCCGTTCTTGGCGCTCACTATATCGTTGATGTTGGAATAGACCATGCTGTAGACCTGCGGGTTTGCAAGAAGATCCTCCATGTCCATGTACGGAATTCCCATCTCCTTGGACTTCTCCTCAATATTCTTGAAGTTAGGGACAATAAGGGCTGCAATGAACTTCTGGTCCTGTCCCAGCACCACAATCTGGTCCACAAACTCAGACTGCATACATGCGTTCTCTATCGGAACCGGCTCTATATTCTCGCCGCCCCGGAGCACAATAGTCTCCTTGGCACGGCCCACAATCCTTATCTCGTGGTGCAGTGTTGATACAACGATATCGCCGGTATCAAGCCAGCCATCCTTAAGCACTTTGTCGGTAGCCTCATCCTGCTTGTAGTACCCTTGCATGATCTGGGGGCTCTTTACCCACAGGACACCCTTGGTTCCCGGCGAAGTGATCTCCTCATTGTTCGGCCCCACAATCTTGAACTGAACATCGGGGAAAATCGGGCCTACTGTGCCGTAGACAGGACGCCGCTGCTTACATACCGAAAGAATAGGACCAGCCTCGGTAAGGCCATAGCCCTCCAGAATCTTTATGCTCATTCCCTTGAAGAAACGCCGTGTTGCACCGGAAAGGCTTCCACCGCCCGAGATACCTGCTATGAAGCGGCCGCCCAGGAACTTCTTGAACCGGCGGAACACAAAGATATTGCTCAGGATGTAGAGCGGGAACAGAATAGGCAGGCTGAGAAGTCCTATGATTATATCCAGCAGGTTCTTGCTTTCTGTATACTGCGGCATGGTTCCCAGGAGGCAGGAGAGGGATTTCTGATACATTATTCCCACCTCCAGCGCAACAGAGAACATAACTCTCTTGAACTTGCCGGACTTGTTGATATTTCTGATCACTGCGCTGCGGATACCGTCCCAGACCCTTGGAACAGATGAGAGCCACTGGGCCCTGGTCTTCTGGATATCGTTCATGAGCACAGCACCTATAGGCTGTGTGTAGGCCACATTTGCACCGGCAAAGAAGACAATATATTCAACAGTCCGCTCAAAGGCATGCCATATAGGGAGCATGGAGAGCATTGTATGGCCAGGCTTTACCATAAGGTACTTTCCGATAATCCTGTCGATCTGGAATATGAAGCTCTCGTGATTCAGCATTACACCTTTCGGAGTGCCTGTGGTACCAGAGGTGTAGATGATGGTGGCAAGGTCTTTGACATCTCCCTTAGCCAGCTCATTCTCGAATGCCTCAGAATCGCTTTCCAATATCTCTCTTCCCTTCTGAAGAAGGTCATCAAAGCGGACAACCTTTACACCATAGCCGGAAAGGATGTCAAATTCTTCGTCTGTAATAGGATTGAAAATTACCAGACTCTCAAGGAGCGGGAGCTGATCCTTGTCCTCCAGGAGTGCACATGCCTTGCGGAATGTCTCCATAAAGACCATCTTGGATTCGCTGTGGGAAAGAATATGCACCAGTTCGCCCTCGGTCGAGTCGGAACCTCGGGGAACATCAACAGCACCGATACCCAGAATAGCCAGGTCGGTGATGATCCATTCTTTCCGGTTGTCGGAAATTATGCCGATATGGTCACCGCGACTGACCCAGCCGGAAGCAAGTGCTGCTCCGACTGCCGAAATATCCTTATAAAAAGTTTTATACAGATAGGGCTGGAAAACCCCTTTGCTATCCTTAACCTGAAGCGCTGGCCGCTCCGGGTATTTAAAACAGATCTCTTTTATACGCTGGGTAACTGTCATCAGGCCCACCTTGTTTTAAAATTTTTCTTTATGTTCTTCCATTATGCGGATACAGACTGTATTGCCGCTAAGCTCGTCAAGGAAACTTATCTCTTTAAGTGCATCGGCGATATCGCCCTCCAGTGCATAGTGTGTGATGATCACGATAGGAATCGAGTGCTCCTCTTTCTTCTCGTTCTTCTGCACTACACTGGCAATGCTGATATTGTGCTTCGCAAAGATAGCTGTAACCTTGGCCAGAACACCAGGCTTATCCAGCACATTGAACCTGATATAGAACTTCTCCTCCGACAGCCCGTAAGGGAGCATGTCTGCGTCCGGCAGGTTATCCAGCCAGATCGGATAGGTGTTGAAGAACTTCTCGGTTGCACCGGAAAGGATGGAGATTATATCTGATGTTACAGCTGATGCGGTTGGAGAAGCACCTGCTCCACGTCCGTAGTACATAGTGTGTCCCACGGCGTGACCATAGACGCTCACTGCGTTGAAAGCACCGGAAACCCAGGCAAGAGGATGCTTTTTGTCGATGAAGGCCGGGCATACGATGGTGGAGATCCGTCCGTCGGTGGACTTTTTGGCCATAGCAATGAGCTTGATTGTATATCCGAGCTCCTGACCTGCCAGGACATCAGAGAGGTCCAGGGTGTCGATTCCGATTACAGGGGTGGATTCAAGGCTCACATATTTTCCAAAGGCAAGGGAGCTCATGATCACAAGCTTGTGGGCAGAATCGAGACCGGATACATCCAGCGTTGGATTTGCCTCAGCCAGGCCATCCCGCTGTGCCTCTGCCAGAGCCTCGGCATAGGTTTTGCCATTCTGTGTCATCTGGGTAAGGATGTAGTTGCAGGTACCGTTCACAATTCCGAACAGAGCCTCGTTCCTGTTAGCCAGAAGGCCGTCGTACAGGGCGCGGATAATAGGGATACCGCCGCCACAGCTGGCCTCGAATCCGATTACAACACCGTTCTTGCGGGCAACTGCAAACAGTTCCCTACCATAATGTGCAAGAAGAGCTTTGTTTGCTGTAACCACGTTCTTTCCGGCATTCAGAGCCTTGATGATAAAGTCTTTTGCCAGAGTGGTACCGCCGATCAGCTCAACCACAATGCCTACCTCTGGATCCTTGAGAACTTTCTCATAATCCTTTTCGTACAGATTCTCGGGCAGGCCAAGAGCCTTGGCGTGGTCAAACTTGACATCCACAATATATTTCAGGAAAAGAGGAATATTGGTCCTTTTCCGTAAAAATTCGTTATCTTCAACCAGAATTTTAGCTGTGCCGCCACCAACAGTGCCGCAGCCCAGGACTGCAATTCCGTACCGTTTATCCAGCTTCATTATATATTCCTTTAGTAATAAAAATTTTATAAATTATATCACAATATGTAGAAGAAGGAAAGGGGGAATAAAACAGGGTATTATTGGCCGGAGTTCATCCTGCGCCAGTTTTCTGATACCTCCCACAGCTTGCGCTCTGTCTCTTCGGTACTGCATTCCTGCACAAGATATGGGATAATTGCGCCGCTTTTAACAGCATACCAGTCCGGTGGACAGGAATCGGGAAAAGCAAGCAGTTCTTCCTGCGGAATAAAGGCAGTTATAAAAGGATAGATATGGGGCAGCACCTCGGCATTCACTGTCTTTATGGCAGAAAAACCGCCGGCAAAGCCAAAGGTCCGTATATCCATCTCGCGTGACCTAAGAATAAGATTCTGCTGCACATCAGAGTTCATAAGCCATCTGATGAAGGCAACTGCACCTTGGGTATTTCCACCCTTCTTCGGGATTCCCAGCCACAGCATATCCTCGCAGGCCGCAATTTTATCATTGCTGTTCAGATAGTAACGGAACGCAACATTCCGGCGGCTCTCGGACGGCAGATAATAGAAACTGCCCACATCTGAATACCAGAAGAAGATATGTCCCGAATCCAAGAGCTCAAGAGGATTCTTGTAGAGATATTTCTCGCGGAATGCTGTCTCGGCCTTTAGGCCTCCATCCAGGGTCTCAATCATCTGCCGTATCTGGATAAGACCTCTCTCCACATCCTGCTGGCGCACTTCGGATCCTACCTCGAACTGGCTGCATAGACCCGGCGAAAGGATAGAGAGGAAGAACAGAGATTCGGGATTCCATAGGGGCGAGAAAGCGCTTTTTGCATGACGCGATTTTGTACTGTTAAAGTCCTGGCAAATAGCAGAAAAGACTTCGGGAGTCAGGGCAAAGGAGTCATACTCCTGCCTAATTTTGCCAGACTGAAAAATGAAAGCAGGGACATTGAAAGAGAGCGGCAGAAGCATCTGATGCCCATTCTGCACCCCTTTCTCAAGGGCGTTCTGGTAGAAGCTGGGTTTGCTGACAGAACCATCAGAGAAAAGAGGTTCCAAGGGCATAAATGTGTCATTAAGAGAGGCTGAGTTTAAGAAAGGCCCGATAGCCACATCCCAGCGGCCAACCTTTTTTCCCTTAAGCGCCGATGCCGGCGACTCCTTGTACACCACCTCGACCACATACTCTTTCTGGGCGCTGTTGAAGACCTGAGCATAGGCTGCAAACTCCGGCCTGTCAGTCCACAGAACAATGCGCTGGTCTGCCTGCTGGAAAGGACAGCCTGCAAGGAGCAGAATGATGAGGATAAGGAGCAGTAAGCATAGCCGGAAATGTCTCATACTGGAATTTTAAAATGGGCAGGAATGTATGTCAAGCTCCAGCAGAACATACCAAGCTGGCTACTTGCAGTACCCTTCCTCGGTAGACGAGTACCCTGCTGATAAGTTTTTGCCATACCGGCCAGTCAGCGACATTCCTTGCAGAATGTCATCCTGGACTCGGTTCAGGATGCTGTCCGTTATGTCCAAGCTTATAGCAGCAGAGCTCGATACCTCAGATGGGCACTGCCGCAGCCAGCTTGGTATGTTTCTTTGTCAGTTGGAAGCCAGGGGTGCCTTCTGCTGCCGTTAGAATACTTAACTTGCTTAAGTTCTGTGGCCAACCGGTGCTAATTTTTTTATTGACGGTATCTCAAAAGCATTGTATATTAATTATACAGGTAAGTTCCGACCTTGACTGGAAACCTAAAAAGGCGGTGAGTTTCTACCGATAAGTGGAAACCCAAAAAAGCGGCGAGCCTCTGCCACAAAGTGAGGACCTAAAAAAGGGCGGGAAACCGCCCTTTTCCTTTCCAAGGGGGTCTTATGCGTTTTTACCATATCAAAGATTCATATATACAATTTCTTCGACAATACGATGCTAAAGTTGCAGAAAACAAGCATGAAACCAGGCCTTATGTCGGCGTTGTTGTTGAATGCGATGGCATTAAGTATTACGCCCCACTTTCATCTCCTAAACCAAAACATTTTGCCATGAAAAATAGTATAGATTTTCGCAAAATTGCAGGAGGGAAATATGGGGCAATCAACTTTATCAATATGATTCCTGTAGTAGACTCCTCACTTCTTCCATTTGATATTTCGGCTATCCCAGATGTAAAATATAAACGTCTTTTACAGAACCAATATAAAGCTATTAAAGCCGATACAGCCAAGATCAAAAATACAGCATATAATCTTCATGAGTTATTGATGAAAAAAGATGCAGACCTTTCTGAATATGAACTTAAAGTAAAAGCCAGATGTTGCAATATTCAACTTTTGGAAGAGATATACAAAAAATATATTGCTTCTCCTATATAAACACGGGTGACTTAACAATTTATACCAAGACTGATACCCCTGTCAGTAAACAGCCAAAGGCTGAGATACTTCCAGGGATGCCTTCTGCTGCCATACTATATTAAACTATTTACATGTTCAGGCTGAAGGTGTTTTTGATTTCCCTGCCGATATTCTCCATCTCTGGGAAAAGGTAGGCTTTGGTTATGTTCAGATATCTAAGTTCATTAAGGATTTCGTCCTTGCATTCAGAGGAGACAACGGCATAGACAGGAATACGCTCATTATCGCTGGAAGTGGGTTTTGAATACATATACCGGTACAGGTCGAAACTGTCCACATACGGAGCTTCTTTTGGAGTCAGTTTTCTGAAGTTCAAATCCCAGGGCATAAGACTTGCGAAATCGGCACCGGACAGAGTATGCTTGCCTTCTCTGAGCCTTCTAAGATTTGGATATTTAAGCTCGGTAGACTCACCTGCATTTATGACCTCTGCATTCAAAATATAACGAGTGAATTCATCGGCTGATACACCGAACTTGTCCTCAAAATCGCCGTTGTCATCCACCAGCTGGTTTAAGTTCACTATAGCAAAACAGGTCTGCTGATTACGGATACGCTGGTTGTTGAACTTTGGACGGACAATCACAGAACGCCGCAGGATATCTTTGATGTAGATAAAATCTTCCAGCTCCGTGGGATGTTCCCGGTGGTAGGCAATTTCAATATTTCCCAGAGAGAACTCATATTCCATTCTGGCGGTGTTGGCAAGTACTGATACAGTGGAGCTGTCGTAAGCTTTAAGGTCGTCATTATCGTTATCAAGACACCAGAAACTGACCTCTCCTGGCATATCCTCTTTCTCTCTATCCTCTTCTTTCTGGCAGGCTGCCCAAAGTGCAATCAAAGGATGCATCAGAAGATCCATACAGCGGCCCAGAGAACCGTTGTGCTGCATGATAACCTCTTCTTCCATCATGGTTCTGCAGTTATCAAAGAGCTCAAAGAACTGCCGATGATATTCCTTGACAATAAGGTGCTCCTTCTTCAAGGTTTTCCTTTCCCGGACTATAGGAGGAGTATGTGCCCAGTTTACATTTCTCTGACCGCGGTAAAGGAAAAGGAATCCAGAGTTATCGTCTCCCTTCTCTGCTTTAACCTGCTGCTCTTTATCGGCATGGATCCCTTTGAGAAGAGTGAAGAAGTCGGCAAGACAAGTGATTTCGCGGCAATCTGGGGAGATGTACATATCAAGGGCTGTCCCAGGCCCCTCGGAATAGAAAGAGCTGGTACAGACATGACCGCCATCAGTCCAGATACCCTTCTGTTGCTGTGGAGAGAATTCGTCGCCGTTCATGTCAGTCAATCTCAATTATCCTGAAGTTATGAGCACGAGCAAAAGCACAAAGCTTGTTATCACCCTTTTTGCAAACAATTGTCAAATCTTTACAACCTATGAATGGGTCATCATAAATCTCTGTAGTTCCACCTGGGAGTACAACTGTACGCAAAGCTTTGCAGTTAGCAAATGCGTCCTTTTCTATAATACATTTGTTCTTTGGAAAGATGACGGTTTCTAATTTATCGCAACCTTTGAATGCGGAGTTTTGGATGAGGACAGGTGTTCTGTCAGATGATTTCTCTAGATTTTTTTCTTTCTTTATCTCTTCCCATGATTCAACAGTTATAGCAGCAAAACCAGAAATAAAACTTTCATTCATACCAAAAATAACCTGGGATTCTTTTTTCAAAGCATTATCTTCTCCCCAAGCGACAAACTTAATTTCCTTGCAATTTTCAAAAGCTGATTGTTCAATTACCCTTGCCTTGCTCAATAGGATATTTTCTACAGTTGAATTCTTAAATGCCTCTTTTGCAATGACAGACTGAGTGCCGAGTATAATACACTCATCTTCCTTTGGCAATCTACAAATATAATGTACTAATGTTTCACTCATCTTTTCCTCCCGTCGCCCTGAACTATATTCAGGATTACAACACACGCTTACGCTGCAGGGGAGCCTTGCTTACCGCTGGCTTCCTGCCGCTCCAGCTATTACTTTATATTCCGCACGACACGGAAGCCTCCGTCGCTGTACCTGTAGTCAGCAGGGATCCAGAGCCGGAACGACACCCGGCAGTAGTCGGCGTTGTAGTTCCAGCTGCCCCCGCGCACGCAGCGGTCGTTGTCGCTGTTCGGGTAGACATCCCAGCACCACTCCCAAACATTACCGCTCATATCATACAGTCCATAGCCGTTTGCTTTCTTCTGTGCCACAGGGAGAGTCCTATAGTTACTGTTACCATAATACAAAGCAACTTCATTTATATTACTGCTTCCGGCATAAGTAAAATTCTCTCCGCCTTTAGCCGCATATTCCCATTCTGCCTCTGTCGGCAGCCTGAAACCATTGGCAGAAGCGTTCTGGGTGACTGTTGTACCATTGATTGTATATACTGGGGATAAACCAAATTTATTGCTCAGAGCATTGCAGAACTGTACAGCATCATACCAGCTGACGCATTCTACCGGTAGTTTATCTCCTTTAAAACTGCTTGGGTTCTTGCCCATGATAAGCTTATATAGCCCCTGTGTGACTTCGGTTTCCAACATCTCGAAGTTTTTGCCGGGAATTGGAACCATCTTAGTTCCAAAATACTCATATACATCTTTAGTATCTGCACCGGCCTTTATAAGAATATTTTTTATTTCATTATTATTTAGATTATATGCCTGTACCAGAGCTGTGAAACCATCAGCAGCTTTAATTTTCACATCAGCACCAGCCGCTAAAAGATCCTTTACAATATCTGTATTGCTGGACACCATTAGAGGGGTATAGCCATTTTTATCTTTAGCATTTACATCAGCCCTGGCTTTAATCAGAATATTAATCATGTTCAAATCATCTGAAATACAAGCTTTAATTAAAGGGGTCTTGCCATCCTCGTCTGCAGTATTGACATCAGCACCAGCCGCTAAGAGCAAATTTATAATATCAGTATTCTGGAAGCGTTCAGAACATGCAATAGAAAAAGCGGTATCACCATTTTTTCTTTTATTATTTACATTAGCTCCTGCCTCGACAAGGAGCTTTACTATATCGGTTTTGCCTTTTTCGCATGCTCTCATTAGGATTGTCGTACCAGTGTTGTTCTGATATGTATTTTCACCTTTTGTTGCCTTGAGAAGTACATTGAAAACCTCAATGTTTTTATTTTCCATAGATGTCCACAGGGCGGCATATTTTTCTTTATCCTCGATGTTTTTGCTCTTGAGGAGCTCTTTGACTATCTTTTCATTGGTGTTCTTCTCTGCCGCAATCAGCAGTCCCTCTGTATCTGAAATCTTATGCTTTACATAATATTTCACTTCTTTCAGCGCATCTGGATGAGCACATGCATCAAGATAAGCCAAATCTGGCTTTCTATCACATGATGCAATTAAAATCGAAATAAACAATAATGTCAAAAAAAATTTTACTTTCATTTTTTCTTTCCTAGTTATTATTTAGCATCGCTACAAGCAATTATAGTAGCTTATAGATAATAGTCAATGGTTGATATCAGCAATATTATTGTTACCACGAGTAAAATCGTGGAAGTATTCGGGAATAACATCAGGAACCTTTGAAAAGAACGAAAATGGACTCAGGAACAGCTAGCAGAGAAGGCTGAAATCTCAGTTTCTTTTATGACTCAAATCGAGTTAGGGAAAAAACAGGCATCTCTCTAAACAGTCAAAAGCATTGCAAAAGCCCTTAGCGTTTCATTTGATGAACTTTTTCGCTCAACTCCTTCCAGCCGCAAGAACATTAACGCATCACTCAAGACTTTTGAATCCAACCTCATCAAATCACTTAACACTACCATTCACCAGCAGTTCAGCAACCTCAGATTCTGACTCTCGCCACAGTGCGGAACAAACTTCAAAAACCAGTGTGAGATATATACATAGCCAGAATAAGGCTCGCAGCGTATTACGGACTGCCGGTATAAGTATGTCCCTATCACTTAAAAGAAAAAAGTGATAGGGACAAATACTTGTCGGCAGGAGCGTACCAACGATGAGAGTCTTATTCTGGCTATGATTTATTTTTTTAAAGTTTTTGCAATTTGTGGAGCCGTCTTGAACAACCAACGACAAATCATTATTATTGAAGAAAATCAGAAAACTTAATAAGCCACATGGCTATGTTTGGAGGAATAATGAAAATTCTTGTTATCAACTGCGGCTCCAGCTCCCTTAAGTATCAGCTTATCGACATGGAGAACGAGAGTGTACTGGCAAAAGGTCTCTGCGAGAGAATCGGAATCAACGGAT
>JAGCGL010000032.1 GCA_017649605.1 Spirochaetia bacterium | reverse complement strand
TCCATAGCCATATCGTTGTCCGCAATGTTCTTTGCACCCGGCATTCCGCCCGGAATAACTATTGCATCAAACTCATCATCTATATCAACAAGCTCGCAGTCGGCAATAAGAGAAAGGCCGTGGGAACCTGTCACATCAATACCGTCGATACCGGCGGTACAGACATCAAGCCCTGCGCGGATACACAGGTCGGAGGTGATCACTGCCTCCATCTCCTCAAAGCCTTCGGCCAGAAGCACAAGCACTTTCTTTTCCATATTCACTCCTCTCCCATCACTGGGATTCCCCGTTTACATATTATATATTCTATATTTTTTAATGGTGCGCTGTCAAAGACTTCCTGCACCCTTTCCGGAGTATTATTTTTATCAGAGATGTGACACAGGTACAGCTTACGGCACCGGTCGCAGCTCAAGCTCTTCACAAACTCGAGGGCGTCGAAGTTGGAGAGGTGGCCATATTCAGAGAGAATCCGCTTCTGGAGCCAGATTGGATACGGCCCCTTCTTAAGTAGATCAGGGCAGTAGTTGGACTCGAGGAACAGGATATCAGACTCATCTGCCAGCTGTCTCATCTGGTCCGAAGTCTTCCCTGTGTCGGTTATTATTGTGGCCCGCTCCCCTTCCTGGCAGAAGCTGTAGCCCACAGAATCGGGGGCATCGTGGAATGTGGGGAAAACGGTGAATGAGAAATCATCCAGGCTGTAGGTCTTCCCCGGAGTTATCCCGATCTGCTTGAAAAAGCCTTTCCTGCAGAACTCACCAAGGTCAAGGTTCTCGGCGGTGAAGACAGGTATTCCCAGCTTGTTGGAGAGGGTCTCCACACCTGCCACATGATCCCGGTGTATATGGGTAAGAAATATGTATTTTATATCCTTGATATTGAAGCCGAAAGACTCTGCCCTGCGGCGGAACTCCGAGAAGGAATAGCCGTTGTCCACCACAAAACCCGATTTCTTAGTCTTGAAGATGTATGAATTGCCGCAGGATCCGCTGCCGATAACTGCATACCGCATAATAAAAGATTACCACACCACCCTGTATTTTTCAAGGATAGCTGAGATTAATGAAGTACCATGGCGACATATTCAGGATCAAAAGCTACAAGCTTCAGCAATGCCAGTGCTGCCCCTTCCGGTTGGCGGCGCCCCTGCTCCCAGTTTCGTAATGTTCCAATACTTACACCTATCATATGAGCAAAATCCATTTGATTTTTATTAGTTTTTTCACGTATTTTTTTAACATTGAGAGGAGAATAAACAAAAACCCTAGATGGTTTCATTTCACCCTTGGTTATTGTTGCAGCCTGCTCCATGCTCTCAACGAGTTCATTGAACATCTCATCTTTCATATATTTACGGCTCATTATAAAACTCCTTCGCAATCTGATTCAGTATTTTTTTCTGCTTTGCTGTAAGATTATCCGCAACATTTTTAGGATAAACATATAGCATAAGTATCTGCCCCTTGGAATCCTTATAGTAATAGATTATTCGGACTCCACTTCTTTTTCCACGCCCCTTGCCAAGGCTCCAACGGATCTTCCGTATACCTCCACCACCCACAATCAAGGCGCCTTTATCCGGATTTATGACAAGCTCTGTTTGGAGTCTGCTGTAATTATCATCATCCAGTAGTTCAGTTATAAGATGCGTGAATATCGGTGTCTCTATAAATACAATACCAGAATACGCCATTGGCGTATTAGAGTCAAGCTTTTTTTCTCGCTTTTCCAAATTATCCATAATGGCCTCCTGCTGTATCTACACAAAAAAAGTTCATTTTGCTTCAATTTTTGAGAAAAAAATTTAGAAAAAGTGTATTTTTAGATGAGTTCTTCCAACAGGGCTTTGCACCCTTCTACGATATCATTGTAGGCGGTATCGAAATCGTCTGTATACCAGGGATCGGATATGTCACGGGGATTGTCGGTATAGTCCAAGAGGAGATGGATTTTATGATCTGGATCATCAGGGATAATCCGTTTCAGATTCCTGATATTGTATTGCTCCATGCAGAGCAGAAGGTCATATTTATCATAATCAGATGCTGTCACCTGCCGTGCATGCCTGCGGGTATATGGGATGTGCTCCTTATCCAGCTTGCGCTTTGCAGGAGGATACATATCGTTGCCTATCTCTTCCCGGGAAGTGGCAGCAGAGGCAACCTCTATCCTGTCGGATAGCCCACGCTTTGCAACCATATCCCGCATGATGAATTCGCTCATTGCAGAGCGGCATATGTTTCCGTGACAGATAAAGAGAATCTTAATCATTGCTCATCACAGCACAAGGCCCATGACCAGATAGCCCACTGCGCAGAGGCCGGCAACAAGTGTGGCATAAGGGAGCTGGGTCTCCACATGGTTTATGTGAGGACAGTCGGCACCAGTTGATGAAAGAATTGTTGTATCAGATATAGGCGAGCAGTGGTCGCCGTAGACAGAGCCTGCCAGTGTCGCACCGAGGGCTGGCACCAGAAGATGCGCCGCACCGGGAACGCTGCATATCATGGTCACGATAGGGATAAGCATTCCGAAGGTACCCCAGGATGTTCCCATGGAGAAGCTCATGAGGGCTGCTATGATGAAGATCAGGAACGGCAAGAAGCCAAGCGGAAGCTCTGCTGTGCTGACAAAGCCTGAGATAAAGATTCCTGTCCCAATCATCTGCCGGCACACTCCTCCAAGACTCCAGGAAAGGACCAGTATGAGCATGGGCGGCACAATGGAGCCTATGCCGTGAACTATAGCATTTATAAAGGTTTTCGGTGTCATGATCCTGCGCGGAATGTAGAGAAGCAGAGCAGTGAACAAAGCTGCAAATGCACCCATGGTAAGGCCTGCGGCAGGGTTTTCGCCGATTGCCTCGGAGAAAGGTGTGCCGCTGAAGAAGCCGCCAACATAAGCCATGCCTGCTATTGCACAGACAATGAGAACCACAATGGGGAGCACCAGATCTATCACGTGTCCCTTTCCTGCTGTATCATCCTCGGAATATGTGGTATTTTCACCACCTAATGCCCGCTCTTCGGCATGCTTCATAGGACCGAAATCCTTCCCTGTCAGACAGATGAAGAAGACCATGGCGATGGTGAGAAGCGCATAGAGGTTATATGGAATTGTCGAGAGGAAAATATTGAATCCGTTCTTCTCGCTCACCTCGCTGGCAACTGCAACAGCCCAGCTGGAGACAGGCGCTATTATACATACAGGTGCAGCGGTGGCATCGATGATGTAGGCCAGCTTTTCACGCGATATCTTGAGCCGGTCGGTGATAGGCCGCATGACTGTTCCTACAGTGAGGCAGTTGAAGCCGTCGTCGATAAAGACCAGCATACCAAGCAATGAAGTTGCAAGCAGGGCTGAGCGCCTGTTCTTGAGCCTTTTGCCGGCCCAGCGTCCATAGGCCTGGCTGCCGCCCGACCTGGAGACCAATGTAACAACTGCCCACAGCAGAGCAAGGAAGATGATCATATAGGAGTTGTCTGCAATCTTTTCCGCCATCATGTCGAAGATGTGCGAGAAGACAGCGACAAAAGGCTCGTGCGCATAGGCCACATAAATCGCCATTCCCGAGAACACTCCGATGAAAAGAGATGAGTACACCTCTTTTGTGATGAATGCCAGCACTATTGCTATAAGTGGAGGCAGAACCGATATCAATCCAGTCTCTATCATATATGTATCCTTTTTTGGCTTGGAGTTATTGCCTTCTGCGGGCAGACAAGGATGCACAGATGACAGCCCACACAGCGGTTCCCGTCCAGAACCGGTTTCTTTTTATCATTCAAGCTAATTGCCAGGTGACCTCCGTCTTTGCACGAGAGGGCGCACCTGCCGCAGCTTATACACTTTTTATGGTCGAAGCTTGGGAACAGTATTGTATCGCGCTCCAGCACATTGGTGGTGCTGCTTACTGTATCAAGCCCCAGTCCCACAGTCTCCTTAACGCTATTAAGCCCTTCCGCGGCAAGGTAAAAGTTGAGGCCTGCCTTGAGGTTGTCGATGATCCGGTTACCATACTGCATGACTGCGGTTGCAACCTGGATGCTACCTGCGCCCATAAGGAGGTATTCCAAAGCATCCTGCCAGGTCTCGACACCTCCCATGGCGCTTAAATGCATACCCTTAAGGGCCTGGTTCTGGGCCATCTCGGCAATGAAGCGGAGGGCGACAGGCTTTACCGCATTCCCACTGTAGCCGCCAACTGCAGACATACCGTGCACCGCAGGAGATGATACATAGGTATGAGGATTGACTCCCATGATGCTCTTTATTGTGTTGATAGCGGCAATACCGTCTGCGCCACCCCACCTTGCAGCCTCGGCGGCCGGACTCATTCTGGAGACATTGGGAGTAAGCTTGGCCAGAATCGGAATACTTGCGCCACGCCTTGCGGCTTCAGTGAATAACCTGACCAGATACGGCACCTGCCCTATGTCAGAGCCGAGTCCCCCTTCTGCCATATTGGGGCAGGAGAAGTTAAGTTCCACCGCATCGGCACCGCTTTCCTGACACTGGCGGGCAAGGCTCTCCCACTCCGCCTCATCCTTTCCCATTATCGAAGCCATGATGAATTTGGAGGGATATTTCTTCTTAAGTTCGCTTATTATCTTTAAATCTTCTTCCACGCTGTGGCGCGAAAGCTGCTCAATATTCTTGAAGCCTATGATGCTGCCATCAGATCCATAGACTGCAGAATAGCGCGGCGATGCCTCCCTTATATCTATGGAGCAAATTGTCTTGAAGGCAGCTCCTGCCCACCCTGCATCGAAGGCCCGGGCGCACATATCGTAGCTGCTTGATACTACCGATGAGGCAAGGATAAAAGGGTTCTCCAGAGGGAATTCGCACAGGTCGGTCTTAAGCCTCTCCTCGTCAGAGGGCACCGGGACTTCAATTTCAGGACGCACCTGGTCATAAAGCCGTGTGATGAGGCTCTTTATAGGCACCTGATGGCTTCTGACACACGCTGCCTCGCATGGGGCGCTGCAGCCTGCGCATGGATTTATATCAGGCAGAGATGCTGCGGCGTTTATCTCATCATCGAACCAGATGCTCCGGAGCAGCCTGGCAGGATCCAGCTTGCCGCACGCGGCTGTACATGGGGCATCGTGGCACAATGCACAGCGGAGCATATCGGACCTGTATATTTTTTTCTCGAACATTTGGTTTATTATATCATATAATTATTGACAAGGAAGATATCAAGGTAAGAAAATATAAATATGCCGAAAAATTATGAGATCGATATGTGCCACGGCCCTCTTCTGAAGAAGATATGCCTGTTTGCCATACCGCTCATATGCTCCACCACCCTGCAGCTCCTTTTCAACACAACTGACATAATTGTAGTAGGCCGGTTCGCAGGGGACAACTCCCTGGCCGCCGTAGGCTCCAACAATGCTATCATAAAGCTTATGCTCAACCTCTTCCTAGGACTCTCCATAGGGGCGAACATATTGGCAGCCCGATACTACGGCGCCAGAAATAAAGAGGACATGGAAAAGACAGTCCACACCACAATGCTCATCTCGCTGTACGGCGGCCTGGCTATAACTGTGGTAGGTGTCCTGGGCGCCCGGCAGATCCTGATCTGGATGAAGACACCGCAGGAGGTGCTGGATCTGGCCACCCAATACCTGCAGATCTATTTTCTTGGAATAACATTCACCCTGGTCTACAACTTCGGCAGCGCTATACTGCGGGCTGTGGGGGACACCAGGCGGCCCCTCTACTACCTTACTATAGCCGGAGTGATCAACGTAATATTGAACCTGATATTTGTAATAAAGTTCCACTGGGATGTGGCCGGGGTTGCGGCTGCCACAGCTATATCGCAAGCGGTGGCCAGCATTCTTATCGTAGTCTGCATGATGCGGGACACCGGGGCGGTGCACCTGGATCTGTCCAGACTGAAGATCCACCGTATACAGCTTAATCTGATATTCCGGCTGGGAATTCCTGCCGGGCTCCATGGAATGCTGTTCTCTATCTCCAATGTGGTGATTCAGTCTTCGGTGAACTCATTCGGCAATGTGGTCATGGCTGGCAATGCGGCAGCCATAAACATAGAAGGCTATGTATACTTTGCCATGTATGCATTCTCGCAGACAGCAGTCTCCTTCACATCCCAGAACCTTGGAGCAGGAAACTTCAAGCGCATACTGCGGGTTCTTTTCCTGACCCAGTGCTGTGTCATTACAACCGGGCTTGTGCTGGGTGTATCGGCCTGGCTGTTCGCGGCGCCCCTGCTGAGCATCTACACAAAGAACCAGGCTGTCATAGCTGCCGGCGTCCTGAGGATGGGCATTATCTCTAAGCCATACCTGCTGTGCGGCATTATGGATGTTCTTACAGGAGCTTTGAGGGGACTTGGATATGTGGTTGCACCTATGATTGTATCATTAGGATTCGCCTGCATATTCCGGCTGGTGTGGATAGCAACCCTGTTCCAGATTCCAAAGTACCACACTGTGCAGACAATATACCTCTCCTACCCTATCTCATGGGTTCTAACTTTCATTGTGTTGGGATTATGCTTTGCCTGGGCTTACCGGCGGACTACAGAGAAGACTTTCCTCAGCTCGGGATCATCACTGTAATAATACTGCTCAAGCTCTTCATCGGTAAGGCCGATAAGCTCGTGGCTCAAATAATGAATCCAGATCTCATCGCACTGATTCTTTATGACATGCTTGCGGCACCAGTAGTCGGGAATCACATTAAGGTTCTTGTCCACATACTCCTGAACTTTGTAGTCGTGCACCGCAACTTTTATATCTTCTCTTCTGGGTCCTTTGGACATTATATAGTTGACCAGGAAGTTGATGGTGTAGCCTGAGTCGTAGATATCGTCCACAAAGAGCACCTTGTCGCCCGGCCGTAAGTTCTCCGGAGAATAGGTCCAGCCGTCCACAGCAACATTGCCGCGGCTTTTTACATCGGTGTAGGAGCGGGCAACCACCGCCGCATAGAACACAGGCTTGTGGTCGGTTCCCTTCAGGACCATCTTGTAGAATTCGCTTATGACGTTGCCCATATAGGCTCCGCCACGGAGGGGAACGTAGATCACATCTGGAATAAACCCATCTTCCTTGTACATCTTATATGCCAGCTTAAGGGCATTGTTTCTTACAATATCGTAGGGTAAAAATTCCTTCATGTGATTCTCCTTTCAATCGGGAAGTTTGGTCAGAATCTCAGCATATCCATCATGGACAGCTACTGTATGCTCAAAATGGCAGGCAAGTGAGTTGTCGGCAGTGACAACAGTCCAGTCATCATCCAGCACCTCGATCTCGTCGCTTCCGATCATAATCATAGGTTCAATGGCAATTACCATTCCATCTCTGAGCCTGGGGCTGATTCCCCGGGTTATAAAGTTGGGGACCGAAGGCTCCTCGTGCATGGCAAAGCCTACTCCGTGGCCACAGTATTCACGCACTACTCCATAGTTATATTTCTTGGCATGGATAAAAACTGCCTTGGATATATCGATGACACGGTTGCCGGCCACAGCTCTTTCTATCCCCTTATAAAGGCACTCCTCGGTCACCTTCATAAGCTGCTGTGCCTCAGGGGAAATCTTTCCAATCCCTACAGTTATTGTGCTGTCCGAGATGTACCCCTTTAAATCGACACAGAAATCCATGCTTACAATATCGCCATCCTTAAGGACTCTCTTTCCAGGGATGCCGTGAATCACTTCCTCATTGACAGAGACACAGATGCTTGCAGGATAGCCCATGTAGCCGAGCTCCGCAGGCTTTGCGCCCCGTGCCAGGACAAATTCCCGGGCTATATCATCTATATCCTTGGTGGTCATGCCGGATGAAATATGCTTTTTTATCTCCACAAATGTCTCGGCCAGAATAGCACCTGAGTCACGGATGCCTTCAATGTCCTGCTTTGATTTAATTCTTATCATTGTCTTTGTAGATTGCATCAAGGACGCCGTTCACAAACCGGTAGGATTCGTCGCCGCCGAACTCCTGGGCCAGTTTCACAGCCTCGTTGATTATGATTTTGCCGTCGGTGTCCTTCTGAAACAGAAGCCCGTAGACACTGAGGCGCAGAATTGCCAGATCGATGCGGGAGATACGGTCGAATTTCCAATTGGTGGTATGCTTCTTTATAGCGTTGTCCACAGTCTGGATATTCTCCAGAGTGCCGCAGACAGTCAGCTTGACATAAGCTTCGGAAGCATCATCAAAATCATCTGGGGAGAGGCTTTTTGCAGAAGCGAACAAGAGTTCAGGATCAGACTTTTTCTCGAAATCCCAGCTGTAGATTATCTGAAACGCAAGAACCCTTGCCCGGTGCATTGTACCCATATTACAAGAAATATTTTATAGTTGCTTTCTTCTTAAGGTCGTCGGTGACTTCGCGGACACAGTCCTTGAATACAGCATCCTGTTTTTTAGCGGTAAGATACTGTACAATAGTATCCTTGACAGTGATACTCTGCTCGTCGGAAACCTTCTCGTCCAAAGCCAGAAGCTGCGGCTCATCCACATCCACAACACGCACGATATGGTAACCTACATTGGACTTGATGACAGAGCTTATGCTGCCCTTGCTCAGGTTGAAGACTGTGTTGAAGAAATCATCGCCCATGAACTTTCTTCTGTTGGAATCATCAATCCGCAGTGTACCGAACCGGCCGTGATTATACTTGGATGCAGAATCGTCGGAAAGCTCAACCACCTTCTCGAACTCGGCAGAACTGCTGCCAATCTGCTTGCTGTATCCGTTTATACGCTCCAATGCCTTCTGAAGCTCTACAGAGTTAAGGCCACGGGTATCAACATAGATATGATCGATGGTGACACGCTTAGGCATGAAGAACTGCTTGGTGTTCTCGTCGTAGAACTGCTTAACTTCGCTGTCGGTAGGAGCTGGAATATTAGCCAGCTTGCTTCCCTTGACCTTTCTGATATATCTCTGGATAGCCAGTGTTGTCTTGCTACGGTCTGCATAGACAGTCCAGCTTACATTCATCCGCTGCTCAACGAAATCTTTAAGCTGGTCGTCAGATACATTGGCACCTGCACCAACCTCTTTCCTGATTGCAGAAAGAATCTCGGCCTCGGAAACCTGGATGCCTTCCTTCTCGGCAGCCTGACGCAGAAGAACATCCTCAACCATAACCTCAAGAACTTCCTGCTCGCTCTTGTTGACACCGGCGTGCTGAAGAACCTTGATAGTCTGATCCAGCTGCTTTCTGGAGATAATCTCTGATTTAGACAAGTTAACTATAGCAACTCTCTGGTCCATCATTTCCTGAGAATAAACAGCCGCAGAAAGCGCCAAAATCAAGAAAATAGACAGAAGTACTTTTTTCATCACTCTTTATCCTGGCTGGTCTGATTCCACCACTCTGTTGATTCAGCTTCTGTGTTGCTCTTTACAGATCCAAGCAGGTCATCCTTATCGGTCGATCTGTTGACCCATGCCAATCCCAAGGAAAGGATAAGGAAGAATGCGGCAAGGATTGAGGTGAGCCGTGTAAGCACGTTTCCGGACCGTGAGCCGAACGGTGTGTTGCTGGCTCCGCCGAAGATTCCGCCCAGTCCTTCGCCCTGCTCATCCTGTACAAGCACAAGAAGAATAAGAAGAAGCGAAGCGATGACAAATAAAACAAGCAAGATAATACTTAAAATTCCCATTCAAAAAACCCCTTTATTCAGCGCATTTCAGTATAGCAACAAAGCTTTCGGATTTCAAGGCTGCACCGCCAATAAGTCCGCCATCGATGTTAGGCATAGCCAGAAGGCCAGCTGCGTTCTCCGGTTTCATGGAGCCGCCATACTGAATTATCATATTCTCTGCAGCATCTGCAGAATAAATCTCAGCCAGTTTCTCTCTTATCACCTTATGGATAGCATCGGCGTCGGCGGCTGTTGCTGTCTTTCCAGTTCCGATAGCCCATACCGGCTCGTATGCTATTACAATGTGAGAGAGCATTCCCTCGCTGATATCTTTTAAACCATTTACAACCTGAGATGTTACAACTGCTTCAGCTTTTCCTGCCTCGCGCTCGGCCAAAGTCTCCCCTACACAGAGGATCACATCCAGCCCTTTCTCAAGAGCCAGCTTTACCTTGCCGTTGATGAAGCTGTCGGTCTCGCCATAGTAGCTGCGCCGCTCAGAATGACCCAGGATAACCACAGAGACACCCACATCCTTGAGCATGTCGGGAGAAACCTCGCCGGTGAATGCCCCAGATACTTTATCGGACATATTCTGGGCTCCTAAAAGGACATTTGTCCCCTGGACCACTTTATTAACCTCTGAAAGAACAGTGAAGACCGGGCAGATGGCGATCTTGCACTTAAGCCCTTTTGCCTTCTCCACAATCTCCTTTGCAAGTGCCACAGCCTCGGCTGTAGTCTTGTTCATCTTCCAGTTTCCAGCAATATATTTGATTCTTGCCATAAACACCTCTATTTCTGCAGAGCCACAATACCTGGGAGCGGGAGGCCCTGGAGGAATTCCAGAGAAGCGCCGCCACCGGTGGAGACATGGCTCAGTTTATCGGCCAGACCGAACTTGTTGACCGCTGCCACAGAGTCGCCGCCGCCTACTACGGTAGTGCCCTTGCAGTCTGCAACTGCCTTTGCAATATCAAGTGTTCCCTTTGCAAAGCTGTCGAACTCGAACACGCCCAGAGGACCGTTCCATACCACAGACTGTGCCTTGGCCACTACATCCTTGATAAGGGCGATAGTCTTGGGCCCCACATCCATTCCCATAAGGTTGTCAGTGATATCGATGCTGTCTACTGCCACCGGGGAAGCTTTCTCGTCAAAGGCTTCTGCTGCTATATGGTCTACAGGGAGTATTACATTTACTTTTTTCTCTGCAGCAGCCTTGAGGAAGTCCCGGGCAGTGTCCAGATAGTCGGCCTCGACTAATGATTTTCCAACCTTGTGTCCCTGGACAGAGAGGAATGTATATGCCATTCCGCCGCCTATAACCATGGTGTCACAGGTCTTGAGGAGGCTCTGGAGCACACCGATCTTGGATGATACCTTTGCTCCGCCGATGATAGCCACAAATGGATGGGCCGGATTCTCCAGGAGAGGAGCCATGAACTTGACCTCTTTCTCGATGAGGAATCCTGC
>JAGCGL010000031.1 GCA_017649605.1 Spirochaetia bacterium | reverse complement strand
TGTCACATCCCTGATTCCCTGGGCCATTCCCTCTATCCTCTCCTTGGAGAGCATAAGACGGTCCAGCAGTACATTGCTTACACTCCCCTTCACAGCCTCTATATCCTGAGCATTGGCCTCCAGAATAGCGCTGCAATCAGACACCAGAGCATCGGCCATGGCAGAGAGAGCTCTGTTCTTCGCATCTTCCGACAGAGTGGCAAGATATGGTCTGGCATTCTTAGCCGCTGCAAGGATCTCCTGAGTGGTCATGCTTTCTTCCTTTTTGCATAGAACCGGGTTCCTGCAGGCTTGCCGTCGGCAATCTTATAGAGCACTGCAGGGTCGGCTCCGTTGGCTATGATCATGTCGCAGCCGGCCTCGGTGCAGATTTTGGCTGCCGAAAGCTTTGTCTTCATGCCGCCGGTGCCAAGCTTTGATGAGCTCTTTCCACCCAGTGCCAAAATCTTATCATCGATTTTACGCACCTCTGGAATAAGCTTTGCCTTTTTATCTGTATTCGGGTTTGCTGTATAAAGTCCGTCGATATCGGAGAGCAGCACCAGAAGGTCTGCCTTGGCGCTGGTAGCCACAACAGCGGCCAGAGTATCGTTGTCTCCCACCCCGATCTCTTCAGTAGCTATGGAGTCGTTCTCATTTATGATCGGGATGACGCCAAGCTCCAGAAGCCGATTCAGTGTATTGGAGAAGTTCTTATGCCGCTCCTTGTGCTGGATATCCTCGGCTGTAACCAGTATCTGCGCCACAGTATGGCGGTATTCGGAGAAGAGCTTGTCGTAGGTGTACATAAGCTCGCACTGCCCCACTGCGGCAGCAGCCTGCTTGGTGGGCATGTCGGAAGGCCGCTCCTTGAGCGAGAGCTTTCCAGTACCCATTGCGATGGAACCGGATGAGACCATTATGATCTCTATGCCGGAATTCTTAAGGTCGCTTATTATCTTGCAGAGCTCCTCGATATGTCTGATATTAAGCCTTCCGCTGGGATATGCCAGGGTCGATGTTCCGATCTTTACTACAATTTTCATTATTTTGCCATTCCTTCGTATGTATCTTTAAGTGCAGGAACCACATCATTGGTCCGGTTAAGCTTTGGTATGCAGACTAAATGACCCTTTACAGTCTGTGCATTTGGAAAGCTTTTTTTCGCAACTTCCTCTGCTCCTTTGCCGCAGTACAGGAATACAGTAAAGTCCTCCTGTCCCTCATCGCCATCAGCATCAAGCTTCATGAATATATGCTCTGCATCTGTCTTCGGGGCATAAGCTGACATAGCCTTATCCATGCGGTCAACAAATTCCCACAGTGCATCGTCGTCTGGGTTGTCTACACTTGCAATTCCAACTATGTGGCCGCTGAATTCAAACTCCTTATAGTTGGTGAGCATTTTTTCCTCATCAGTAAGCCCGTCAAAAGAGCGGCCTTCATTCTTCATCGCCTTATAGAACTTCTTAGGCTTCTGGATCCCAGCCTTCTTGCACAGCTCTGCCAGGTAGACCCGGTCTGCCTCGGTAGTCCGCTCTTTTTTAAGATTATTTGTATCTGACATTATCGCAGCAGCAAGTAAACCAGCAGTCTTTTTGTCGATACGGACATGGTTCACTTTGTATTCGTTATACACCATAGTGGCAGTAGCGCCGATCGGTGCACTGCGGTAAACAAGATTGTTCTCGAATGAAAGCCCTGCAGGCTGATGATGGTCCATCACCTCAATGATATTGGCCTTGTCCATATTGGGGACAGCCTGCTGATAATCGGCATG
>JAGCGL010000030.1 GCA_017649605.1 Spirochaetia bacterium | reverse complement strand
TTTCACCAAGGAGATGGTAAAGGAGATCCGGCGTCAGGTGGGGCTCTACTGCAACCTCCGTTTCTCCGAGGACGAGCTTAAGTGGCTGCCCGAGAAGAATATCTGGATCCACAACAACTACTGCGACTACCTCCGGTTCTGGCACCCGAGGAAGAACGAGATCCATATCGATACAAAAGCTCCATGCGGGCTAAACATAGAGGCCAAGGGAACCTGGGGCAACACCTCCCCTTACGAGATTCCTATACTTGCAATAGTGAACGAAGTCTACTTCCGCATGGCATACGACTACGACGAGCTTTTCGAGAAGTTCAAGACCAAGGTTGCAGACATAATCGCAAAGCTTAAGGATGGCACCTACGATGTGGGTGTATTCTCCGAGTTCGGAGCACGGCGCCGCCTCTCATTCGAGGCCCAGGACTACCTGATAAAGTCCCTGGTGGAGGCAAATATCCCAAGCTTTGTGGGAACCAGCAATGTATATCTGGCCAAGAAATACGGCATAAAGGCGGTGGGAACACTGGCCCACGAGTATGTTATGACTGTAGGCCAGGGACACCACGAGTACAACCCGGCCTACTCCAACAAGTTCGCAATGGACACCTGGGTAAAGGAGTATGGAATCCTTAACGGTATCGCACTGACCGACACCATCACAACCGACTGTTTCCTGAGGGACTTCCAGCTTACATTCGCAACCCTCTTCAGCGGTGTGCGCCACGACTCGGGCGACCCTATCGCATGGGGCGAGAAGATAATAGAGCACTACAAGGAGCTGGGCATAGACCCGATGACCAAGACCCTCCTCTTCAGCGACAGCCTGAACATGGAGAAGGCCACAAGGATCTACCAGCACTTCAAGGGAAAGGCAAAGGTGGCCTTCGGAATAGGCACTTACCTCTCCGGATCCCCTGTGAATCCGCTTAATATCGTCATGAAGGTGACTATGGTCAACGGCCAGCCTGTGGCCAAGATTTCGGACGACCCGAGCAAGAGCATCTGCAAAGATTCAAAGTATGTGGATTATCTCAAGCGCTGTATAAGCTGGCGGATGACTCACTGACCTATAATCACGGCATCCAGCTTCTGGTCGTGGGGCTCCCGTGGCACTTTTTCCACCAGCTGGAAGCTGTACCCTATCCCTATCTTATAAACAGAATTCCCGACAGAGTCAAAAAAACGGTCGTAGAAGCCCTTTCCACGCCCCAGACGGCAGTTTTCCCTGTCAAAGGCGACACCGGGCACCAGCACAACGCATGAGAGCCCAGAAAGCTCTTCCTGTGTCACCTGCCGAAGTCCTGGCACAGGCTCAAGTATGCCGAAAGCTCCGGGGGCAATATCCTGCTCTAGATTTGAGATTTTATAGAATGCCAGATCCTCCCCCACTACCTTCGGCAGAGCTACTTTTTTCCCAGCCTCAAGTGCAGCGCGGAGTATAGGGGTTGTATCAATCTCGTCGGGCATGGAGACAAAGGCAAATACGATGTCGGCACTCTTCCACTGGTCATGTCGGGAAAGCTTTTCCAGGACCTGCCGGGCGGCACAGGCTTTATCTATAGCCGAAAGAGCCTCAAGCTTTGCCCTTGTTGCCTTCCGCAGAGCCTTTTTTTCCTCGTGTATATCCATCATTCCACCAGTTTCACAATAGTTTTTCCAAAGCCACCCTCCTCAGGGCGTGCAAAGGAATAGGATTTTACATTACGGTTGGTGTGAAGATAATCTCTGACCCCTTTCTGCAGTATTCCCTCGCCGGTGCCATGGATTACAGAGAACTCGGAAAGCCCGCATAAAAGGGCGCTGTCCATCTGTCTCTCCATAGCCTCTATAGCCTCATCCAGGCGGTAACCCCGGATATCCAGCTCAAGCACCGGCTTCCGGTAGCTGGCCATAACAGACTTCCGGACAGAACTGCTCTCCTGCTGCGCTTTACCAGGGGTGAGCTCCGAGCCGTCCAGAACCAGACGCATCTGGCCCACTGCCACCAGGTATTTTCCCTTGTTCATAGCACGGATGACTATGCCATCCTTCTTGCTCTGTCCCACATAAACTGGGTCGTCCGGCTTGAAGAGAGGCCCTTCTTCGGTGCTCTGGGGCTTTAGGCTCTCTACCTTGGCCTCCAGTTTTGCCTCCTCCTGGTGCAGCTCGTTTATAAAGGACTTGACCTCACGGGTCTTCTCCTTGGTTATCTCCCCTTCCCGAAGCTCACGCACCAGGTTCTCAAGTCGGCTTGCTGTGTCGGCCACCAGATGGCGGAAGGAGCTTGATTCCTGCTTCTTAATCTCGTATTCCTGCTGCCTGAGCTGTATCTCCTTGAGGGAAAGCTGTCTGCCCTTCTCCTTGAGCGCATTCTCCTTCTGGGATGCATTCTGCTCCCTTTCGTCCAGCTGGGCATGGCGGGTGGAGATCTCCTGGAGCAGTTTGCTTATGTTTATCTTCTCGCTTCCAAGATATTCCCTGGCCTTGTCGATTATAGTAGAAGCCATGCCGTTCCGCCCCGCTATGTCGATTCCGAAGCTTTCACCCGGCATGCCGTAGACCAGCTTGTAGAGCGGTGTAAAAGTATCTGGGTCGTATTTTACCGACACATTCTCGGCCCTCGGGTTTGTAAGGGCATAGTTCTTGACCACAGTCTGGTGGGTGGTGGCCAGAGCCAGGGCACCCATAGCCACAATCTGGTCAAAGACAGCCAGCGCTATGGCAGCCCCCTCGTCCGGATCTGTGCCGGTGCCGGGCTCGTCCAGCAGGATAAGGGAATCCTTGGTCCCCACCTCTAAGATGTGGGAGATGCTCTTCATGTGAGAAGAGAATGTGGAGAGGGAGTCGGCTATGGACTGCCCGTCCCCTATGTCGGCAAGCACGTTGTCAAAGAACGGGAGGAAGCTCCCCTCCCGCACCGGAAGCCCCAGGTTGAACTGGTTCATGAGTACAATGAGGGCGCAGGTCTTGAGTGCAACAGTCTTGCCCCCTGTGTTAGGGCCGCTTATAAGCAGTATGTTGATATCTGGCTTGGCTATGATATCTATGGGGACAGCCTTGGAGCCCAGCAGCAGGTGGCGCGCCTCATAAAGGGCCAGCCCCTTGGGTGAGTGCTCGGGGATAACGCCGCCGTAGGAGGCGGTGTAGCGCCAGCGGCTGTAGTAGCTGTCGAATGTGGCTATCTTTCTTGAAAGCTCAAGAAGTCCCTCGGAGACAAAACCCACCTTGAAGCTTAAGCTCCTTAAGATTTTGAGGACCTCTCTTCTATACTCATCCTCCAGCTCCATAAGGAGGTTGTTCTTCTCCACCAGTCCGGCAGGCTCGATGAATATGGTGTTTCCCTTGGCCGAGGAGGCATGGATAATGCCGGGGACACGCCCCTTGAAGTTGGCCTTGAGTGGAAGCACTGCCCTGCCGTCCCGCATGGTTATGTTTCCCTCCTGCCAGTACTGCCTGTACTCGCTGTTTATAAAGTACTCCTCGGCCGCCTTGTAGAGCTGCCGGTTGGCCACAGCTATCCGCCTCTTTATGGCAACCAGCTCCTTTATGCCGTCCTCTTTTATCTCGCCGTCGGGACGGATATATTTGGCTATCTCGTTCCTCAGGTCTATGAACTCCTCAAAATCGCCCAGGAAGGAGACTGACTCAAACCCCTCCAATGAATAGAGGAACTTCTTGAGTACAGCCGCAGATTTGAGGAATGCATGGATCTGAGCCAGCTCCACCGCCTCCAGTACAGAGCCTGGTTTCGCTGCCAAAACTACATAATTTTCTATATTAGGGAATGAAAAGTCTGGAAAATCAACAACTTTATCAAGTATACTTTTAAAATTTATAAATATTTTTTCTCTTTCCTGCCATTTCTCAAAGTCAGTCTCAGGCTCCTGATTTTCTATGAGCTGGGCCCCACAGGCCGAGACAGAGTACTGTTTAAGGCTCTCTTTTATGATGTCAAAACCTAAAAGCTCAAGAATATTCTTTTCCATAAATTATTGCCGCCTGTTCAGTAAGCTCGCTGTAGGTCCTAAGGTATGCCTCGTACCGGTCCGGGTATATAAGCCCCTTCTCAACCGCCTCACGGAGGGCACATCCCTTCTCCACAGTATGGGTGCAGGTGGAGAAGCTGCATTTGCCGAAGTATGGGGCCATCTCCTTGAAATGGAGTATGAGCTCCTCAGGCTCTATGCCGTCCACAAATATCTCCCTGATTCCCGGGGTGTCTATGATACCGCCGCCGTTCTCATCATCGGGGACATACAGGGCATAGTTTGTCACATGGCGGCCCCGGTTGTACTTCTTGGAGACCTCGCCCACCCGCCGGGAGACCTGGCTGCTGAGGGCGTTCAGAAGAGAGGACTTGCCTACGCCAGACTGTCCGGCAAAGGCACACACCTTGCCCCTGGCATAGGAGCGGAGCTGCTCAAGCCCCTCGCCGCTCTTTGCCGACACCTGGAAGATCTTGTAGCCCATGGTGCGGTACACCTCAAGGCGCTCTGCCACATCAGGTCCTATGCCAAGGTCGCACTTGTTCACCACAATGACAACCTCGTATTCAGAGGGGTATTTATGGCAGGAGTTGGCGATAACCTTGTCCAGGAACCGGGGACGGAACGGCGGCTCGCTGGGTGCTGCCACACAGAACAGGATATCCAGGTTGGCAGCTATTATCTGGCTCATGAAACGCTTCCGGTTCCACCGGGTAAAGGCATTCTTCCGGGGGACAAGGGCTGTAATAAGGCCATCCTCAAACTCCACCTGGTCCCCTGCTGTTATAGGGTTATAGACATTCTCGCATCCCCTGAGCACCTTTCCCTTTATGCGGCAAAGGTATTCTTCCCTGTCGGGAGTGCGTACAGTGTATATATTGTTAATTCCGAAAAGGACTGTTCCCCGCATAGCTAAAAAAAACACCTCCATGATAAATCACAGAGGTGTATAATGCACTCAAAAGCAATGATTATTTTACAGCAGCTTTCAGCTTGCTTCCAGCCTTGAATGTTGCAACTTTCTTTGCAGGAATCTTGATTTCCTTCTTTGTTGCTGGGTTGATTCCCTTTCTTGCAGCTCTTTTCTTAGCAGCAAATGTTCCAAAGCCGATAAGAACTACTTTTCCGCTTTTCTTAATCCCAGTTGTGATTCCGTCGAGGGTAGCTGTAAGAGCGCGTGCAGCAGCTGCCTTGGAAAGGCCTGTCTGTTTTGCAATGAATTCTACCAATTCTGTTTTGGACATAATTTATCTCCTCTTTTAAATTCTACTTCCCCTACAGGAAGTACTTTATACTTGATTTTACCATTATGTTTTCGAATAAGTCAATCAATTTTTATATAAAAGTTCGATATTTTCTCTATGCAACATAGCATAAAAAGGGGTATACTGCCATTGATGAGACGCCTCTGGTATATATTCTTCCTTTTCTTACTCATTTCCAGCCCAATGGCACAGGAGGCAAAACCTGCCGGAAAGAACTCAAAGGTCGATTCTGCGCTGGCTAAAATAGACAGGGCGCAGTTTCTGCCCGAAAGCCTTAAAAGCTATGCCGACATGGACTCATCGCTCCCCCTTTCCGACGGCGGCCGTATTCCATCCAAGACCGATATTGCCTTTGTCCTCAACAGCATATCCACCTTCGACAACCCAAAGGTGCTTATAATAGGTAATAATGCGGGATACTGCGCATCGGTGTTTGCCCAGATCTACCCGAGGGTCTACCTTGTAGAGACCAGCAAGAATTCGGAGCTCTATTCCAAGATATTCAGCGATTACGGATTATCGAACATAACTTCCTACTATGGTAACAGCTACGATTATTTCGCTCCCCAGGGCCCATTTGACATCATCTTTGTCCAGGGAGGAGTAACCACCCTTACAAACCTGTTCACAGACCAGCTTAAGACAAAGGGCGAGCTCCTTATCCCTATACAGGATCCCCACGGATTCCAGCAGCTTATGAAATATAGAAAATCCAACAATGATTTTTATATAACTTCGGTGGGAAACACTTTCTTCCGTATTCTATACTGATCACCAGCGGGAAATCACCTGCATATCGTTCCACAGGACAGCCACAGCATCATGAGACCCCACCACCTCGGAATAGATGTTCTGAAGCGCATACAGATGGTACTTCGGCTCAAGTATAAAACCCTCAGGATTGATCTGAGGCAGCTCCACAGTGCCTCTGGAGAAAGTGACATGGTCCGAGTCCAGGGTTGCAAAAGATTTCAGCTGGATATCCACAGGAAGCCAGCCTATGCCCATAATAAAGAACTCTGCCCAGTAATGGAGACGGGCATTGTTATCCTTATCCACCAGAAAACCGCTTACAGGCCGGGCCGGAATACCAGATTTGCGCACCATCTCGGTGAAAAGCATGGCATATTCAAGAGAAGATTCTCTCTTGAGTTTGATGACCTGGTTATAGATATTCCTGCACATCAGATACGGATTCTTGGAGGAAGGGACCTTCTTCAGCTCCCGGTCGGCGCCGGATGCATTCTGGGCTATGATTTTCTCCTCTTTGGTGTAATTCTTATAGAAATCTGTGTTTGTCTTATAATCACGCCGGATATCGGAAGTATCGATCTTTGATATTATTCCATAGCGCTGGAATATGGCTGAATTATGCACTGCAGATGTAGGATTCAGCTCGTTCCCCTGGAAAGTGTATAAGGTGGTGTCCCTGTAGGAGGCCAGCCCCGGCTGCCGGTCTGCAGCTTTCTCGGTTATACGCTGCTCTGGGGCTGTGACAAACTCAGGCATCCAGACATGCACTGTATTCCGCTTGTCGCCGCCGAAGTTGTGGACCTCCAGATTGTACTCCACCTGATAGCCTGACGGGTTCACATACTGCTTCTGGTTCTGGGGCTCGTACATCTCCAGATGGAAGGAGTTGCTTTTCCCTGCCCCTGTCACAACATATATGCTGCCAGTGGTGGCGCCATCTGGAATATGAATACGGATCTCGGTATCGCTCCACGACTCGTATGCATATTCCCCATAGGCCGGCGCAAACTCCCGCACCTCGTTTCTGGATGAAGAGCTTTCAGGGTCTTTCAGAGGAAACAGCACATAGCCAGAACCCTGCTCATAGCCGAAGCCTGTGCCATAGATAACTACAGTATCCCCGATGGATGGGTCTTGCCCTGAAACCCTGTCGATATAGGGCATACCGGGGGCATGGAAGGCTGATACTGTCACAGGGATCTCCTGTCTGTTGGTAAAGAGCATGGCGTTGCTCCTTCCCTTCTCGGTCTCTACCCAAAGACGTCCCGATTTAATGTCGGAAGGAAGCTTAATCTCTATCTTCTCATCGCTCCACAGAAGGTAATCGGAAAGTACCAGACGCCGGCTTCCGATGAACACAGAGCAGTTGTAGGGCTTTTTTCTTTCAGAGGAATCCTGGTTCTCGCCGAAACGGAGGCCCTGGATCTCAAGAATATCCCCAGGATTGGCTATCTCGGGGGTTATGGAGGTTATCTCGGGAGTCTCCACCTGAAGGTGCTGAAAATAGACATAGACCCCTATAAGGCCTATGAACACCAGAAAGGCAAAGATTTCTGAGACTAACCGCTTGACCTGCACAGCTTATTCCTGGGTTCCAGGCTGCTGTTGCTGATACTTGGAAACTTCCATCTCCAGCTTACAGCTGTACCCTGAATTCTCGCCGTTTTTAAGAACTCCCATCGGGAAGAATAGAATCTTCTCGCCTGCTTTAATAGGAATAGATTTGGCGAAAGAGAGCACCTGACGGCGTCCTTCGGTTATGTAAGCTACTGTACTCTGGGCAAGGAGCATCAGATTGTCCGCATGCTGGTTATATAAAGTAAAGCGGACTGCACCCCTGAAGTTATCGCCCTTGATATTAAGAATCACAGGACGGCCTGTGACAGTCTGATGCTGAGCCTTGTGGAAAGATACTTCCTGCGCAGAAACTCCATCCTGAATCTTAAGGTCTATACTCATGTTGAACACCTGGGCATCGGTGCTCTCTGCATTTATAGCCTCAGCTGCCTGAGCCTGGCTCTCCTGGGCGAAAATCAGGATAGGAGATACAAAGAAACAGAATATAAAAAAGAGTTTTCTCATATCAGTTCTTCCCATTCCTTTCCATGAAATCCACCTCTCTTATAAGAAGCGGTTCCCCTGCATGAATAAAAGTATTTATTGCAGGAATATCAAATTCAATCGCGCTGCTGTCAAAAAGGTTGTCGTCGCTTAACAGTGTGTCAGATGCATCGGTCATGCTGATCTCTGGGCTTGTGGGGCTTGCTGTGGTGTGTTTTCCCATATAGAAGGTGATCACGCTGAAGGAGAGCACGGCAATAAAGGCTGCAACAAGGGCTGCGGCCGCAGGGAAAGAGATCTGGAAGCGGCGCTGCCAGAAGTTGACTTTCGGAATTTTCTGTTCCTTCCGGTCAATAATATCCATTAAATTGTTCCAGGTGTTAACCTGAGCCATCTGTAAATCAGGCTCTTCCTCTGAATGAATAGCAGAAGAAATCAGCCCCAGCTCTGCCATTTTTTTCTGGCAATGAGGGCAGGAATCCACATGAGTCTTGACAATCTGTCTCTGGGATTCTTCAAGCTCGTCATCATAGAATGAAGAAAGAATCTCTACATCAGGGCACATATACCTCTCCTACAGGCAACAGTTTTCCGAGGGCCTCCCTCGCCCGGAAAATCCGTACTTTCACATTGCTCTCGCTTATTCCAAGCGTAGATGCAATCTCTTTATAATTCAATCCGCCGAACTCCCTTAAAACAAGAGGAGCCTTAAGATTTTCCGGAAGCTGTTCCAAAGCCTTGTTGACTTTTTCTATAGCATCCTTCTTCAGAAGCTGTTTCTCCCCGGTATCATCGGTGAAAGAAGGCATATGCTTCATCTTGTCAAAAGCACGTTTTTTAACCTTCTCATGCTCCAGATAGTTGAAGGATTTGTTCTTGACCACTCTTATAAGCCAGAACTTGGAATCCTCCACCCCTGGGAACGTATCCACCAGGTCATACAGCTTTATAAATGCCTCCTGGCACACATCCTGGGCGGCATCCTGATCCTTGGTTATATGATAAGACACCTTGAATACTACAGGGAAGACTTCTTTATAAATCTTCTCAAATAAATCTCTTCTCGCCTTATCATCCATTATCTAAAACAACCTACTTTCAGTTTAGTTACATTTCTTACAGGTGGTACCCTGAGGGGTATCCTTGATTTCGTATCCAAGTTCCTTGATTCTTGCCCTGCACTGGTCTGCTGTGGCAAAGTCCTTGGCCTTGCGTGCCTGGTTGCGCTGGTCTATCAGTGCCTGTACCTCTGCAGATATCTCTACAGGTGTCTCATCCTGAGCCGGCAGTGCAGGAACTGAGTCAAGCTTAAGCCCCAGAACCCGGTCAAAGTCCAGGATCAGAGCCAGTTTCTCGGCCTCGGTAAGGGCATCGTCCTTAAGGAGAGTCCAGATACGAGCCAGAGCCCGTGGGCTGTTCAGGTCGTCGGAGATATCTGCTGTGAAAATTTCTGTATATTTCTTGGCCGCGTCGGAAAGAGATGCCTTGTCAGCCGGTTTAGTCTTGTCCATAAGCTCCCGGACTGCCTTGTTCAGGTTTGCCCTTGCCTTCTTGGCCGCATCCAGAGACTCGAAGCTGAACTGGAGCTGCGAGCGGTAATGGCCGCCTAAGCAGAAGTAGCGGTAGTCCAGAGGATCGTAGCCCTGCTCCACTAATCTATCCAGGGTAAGGAAGTTGCCGGAGCTCTTTGACATCTTGGCCTTGTTGAGCACCAGGAACTCGGCATGGAGCCAGTAGTTGACCCATTTCTCGCCGGTCGCAGCCTCGGACTGTGCTATCTCGTTGGTGTGGTGGATTGGGATATGGTCGATTCCGCCGCAGTGGATATCGAAGTGCTTGCCCAGGTACTTCATGCTCATGGCGCTGCACTCCAGATGCCAGCCGGGGTAGCCTTTTCCCCATGGGGAATCCCAGATCATGGCGTGGTTCTCGAACTTTGATTTGGTGAACCAGAGAACAAAGTCGTGGGGGTTCCGCTTGTTGCCGTCCACCTCTATGCGGGCTCCTGCCTGAAGACTCTGCCTGTCCAACAGGGCAAGCTTGCCGTATTCAGGGAACTTGTCGATGGAGAAGTAGATGTTGCCGCCCGATTCGTAGGTGTAGCCTCTCTCCTCCAGAGTCTTGACCAGATCGATCATCTCCTTGATGTGGTCGGTGGCCTTGCAGGCTATTGTAGGGCGGATTATGTTGAGCCGGTCAGTGTCGTTGAAGAATGCCTTGGTGTAGAAGTCTGCTATCTCATAGACGCTCTTGCCTGTGGCCTTGGCACTCTTCTCCATCTTGTCCTCGCCGTCGTCGGCATCGGATGTCAGATGGCCTACATCGGTGATGTTCATTACATGCTTTACTTTGTAGCCAAGGTATGTGAGGGTGCGCTTGAGGAAGTCCTCGAAGACATAGGTCCTGAGGTTTCCGATGTGGGCATAGTTATAGACTGTGGGACCGCAGCCGTAGAAGCCTACTTTGCCAGGCTGAATCGGTACAAAGTCCTGAATTTCGCGTCCCATGGTGTTGAAAAGTCGTAATCCCATAATGCACTCCCCTATCTATATAGAATAAAAAATATTTAGCAAAAAGTAAAGAGATACAAGAAGTATCGTGTGGGGTGGTGGGGGTCAGGTAAGGGATTTGGCCAGGTCGGCAATCTGCTGAGGGGTGAGGGTTTCGGCTCTTGTGCTGATATCTATGCCCAGGCTCTGGCAGGCTGACTGCACTTTATCTACACCGTAGGGGCGCAGATTGTTCAGCAGTGTCTTCCGGCGGGATGCGAACATATCACGGATTGCCCTGAGCACCTGCGGGGTGGCATATTCCTGGAAACCAGGTTTTGGAGTGAATGTGACAATGCCGGAGATTACATCAGGCACCGGATAGAAAGAGCCGCTCTTAAGATCCCCCTGATATGCCACATCGCAGGCAAGCTGGCACAGCACCGAAAACGAGGAATAGTCGGCAGAGCCGGGCTTTGCAGTTATGCGGAGCCCCATCTCCTTCTGGACAGTAAATACCATGTGCGGAGCCAGTCCATCCCCCTCTATCAGCTGGGTTATCATTGCAGATGCGCTGTTATATGGCAGGTTTCCGAATATCACATCAGGCTTGCCCGATTCTTCGGCAGCAGAACGCCAGGTCTTGACCATGTCTCCTGCAATAATCTGGAAGCCTGGATGAGAGCCGAACTGCTCTGTAAGAAAATCGATATAGCCCCTATCTATCTCGAATACTGTCAGGTGGCCTTCCTGCCCCACCCGCTCCAAAGCCATGGAGGTCATAGCACCCAGACCGCCACCTATCTCCCATACAGAATCCCCAGCTTTTATATCTGCATAAGAGAGCACCTTCTCCCGGGCAGCACGGGATATCATGAAGTTCTGCCCGAACTTCTTGGTGGGGCGCAGTCCCCGCTCTGCAAGGACATTGATTATCTCTTTCTGGGAATCGTAGTTCATCAGTTTCCTCGTGATTATTTTAAACTTTTTTATTCCTGATAATCAAGGCATAGCAACTCTGATCCCTGGGATGAAAGAGGCCCAGCGGACTATCAGCTCTATCAAGCGGTAAAAGAGTGTAAAGAGGGGCTGCTGAAGCAGTCCGAGCGAAACAAGCAGCTGGGTCGGAACCAGCACACAGCCAAGCCCCAGGCACATATAGAGGGTCACCACCGGGGAGATCACCATAGAAGCTATTATTCCAGCCGGATACACCACCCCGAAGTTATAGAAGGTGACCGGTGCTGTCATAATCACTGCGGCAAGGGAACAGGCAAGGCCTGTGGCAATGAGGTCGGGCATGAATCTTTCGAGGAAGTCTGAAATCGGTGCTGTAAAAAGGAGTATTCCAGCCAATGCCAAAAAGGAGAGCTGGAAAGAGAGGGAGAAGAAGTAGCCTGGGAATATCATCAGCGAGAGTGAGAAAGTGAACACAAGAATCCTCATGAGGCTTGCTTTATTCCCTATCAGTTTGCCGAGTGAGACCAGGGCAAACATGATTACAGCCCGCAGGAGCGACGGAGAGATGCCTGCCATCAAGAGATAGAGCACATTCACCACATTCACTGCCAGGATGGAGAGGCGGGGACCTGAAAACCTGCGGACAATAAAGAAGACAAACAGGGCTATTATCCCCAGATGCATTCCTGAGAGGGCCAGCACATGGGATACCCCTGCCCTTCTGAACTGCTCCTTGAGCATAGGATCCAGATTGTCACGGCTGCCTGTAAGGAGTGCCTCTGCCAGAAAGCTCTTCTGACCATAGACCAGCTGAATCTTCTCTGTAAAAGCCTTAACTGCTGCCCTGCGTATGAAGAAAAAGCGGTTACGGCTCCCCAGTTGCACAATCTTTCTTGCAGAAAAACTTTTTCCATCCTTGCCCAGCTTTGCCTTGTCAAACCGCACCATGTCTCCCCAGAACCCTTTCTCGGCACTGGCAAACACAGTCACAGAGCAGCTCATGGTCTGGGAGATATTCTGCATATACACCTTCTCCAGTTTAAGTTCGTAGATATAGCTGCCACGGCTGGTGCGACGGGCATCGGATGTAAGAACCCCTTCCAGAGCTGTGGCCTTGGAGAGGCTTTTGGGAAGCAGAACCTCCTCCGGCACATACCGGAATGCGATTACAAAGGAGGCCAGAACACCCCAGAACAGGAACACCGGAAAATGATGGATGTGCAGTTTTTTATGGTTGAGACAGAACAAAGAGACAGTAAGTATAATCACAACTGACAGCACAACCGCCTTTGAGAAAAAGTACAGAGGAATTATTTCACACAGGACAACTGTCAGCGGGAGTGCGTGCTGGAGTTTATAATGGAAAACCTTCTGCCTTACTGTCATACCCCTATATACTCAAAAAAAATTCATTTTGCTTCAAAATTTGAGAATTTTTTTTGAAATTTGTTACACAGAGGTTGGGAGACTTATATTTTAATAATGTAGACCAGCATTGTTATTGTTGTGATGAGCTTGATTCCTGTTCCAGCCATAACCCCGGCAAAGGCTCCCAGGGCCGACTTGCACGATGCTTCGAAATCTTTCTTCTCGAATACCAGCTCGCCCACAAGAGCACCAAGGAAACAGCCTGCAATCATACCTATGGCTGTAAGGAAAATACCAGCCAGCAGGCCGATCATCGCTCCCCAGCTGCCGGCTTTGGAGCCCCCTGCCAGGCGGGTGAACCTGCCCGGAATCACATAATCCAGAACAGTCACTATAACAGTGATAGCCAGCCATACAAGCAGAAAAGTAAGGGAAAACTCATTGCCGCTTTCTGAAAGCCGACGTCCAAAGGAGGCAAACAGCAGCCCAACCCAGCTTATGGGAGGGCCTGGCAGTCCCGGGACAACGCTTCCGATTATCCCTATGAGTCCAAGTATGACCGCTATTACAAAAAATACAACTGACATAGTTATATAATTATATCATATTTTCCGATGCAATGTGTATTGCCCCTGATAGCCGGGCGGCAGATTGCTTTGCGGTCAGCGGGCTTGTCCTAGCGCCCGGATTAATCCATATAATCCAGCAGCAGATTCAAGGCTACATCCATCTGGTGCATGGAAACCATCCTGGCCAAGTCCTTGTTGTCCCCCATAGCCATAGGAACCAACTTGAGGATAACATTTGTCAGACATCCCTGATATGTCTTATAGTCTGCCATCTCAAAAATACCTGTGCAGGAATTATGGAGCTCAGTGTCATCATAAGCGATATGATTGTTTTCAAGGATTACCTTAACATCATTATATATTCCATCTTCCTGGGTGAACCATTTGTAAACTGTATTAAGAGGATCATTTTTAAACTTATCTGCAATTTCATTCATCAGGACACCATTACCCAATACAAGCTCTATAGCATAAGAAAGATAAGGCTGGATAGACGAAGCAAATTTTGCCCGGGTCTTGAAACTGTGTCCATTTTTAGGATTTTCTATCCCACCATCGGTCAGGAGCATATTAAAAAGCCAATTTATTGCAGACTTTTCAGTTGTGCCATATTTAATAGTGCTCTCTCCGGGAGATCCTCCCTTCTTGTAGCTGAAAGTCTCCAGTCTGAATTTAGGGATCTCAATCATGGAGTCTACTTTTGATTCATACCAGACAGTCTCATATATATATTTTCCCTTCTCCTCTTTTGTGCTCTGTTTTTTATAATCCGATTCTTTGGACTCAAACAGATTGATATCCCTTCCGCACCGGTACAAACCATATTCCTCTGGTGCAATATAACCGACAAGGTCGGCTGAATTGATGATGTTGAATACATTCGGAAATGCCGATGCATGCTCTGCAGTGAGTCCTTTAGGGGTATTGAAAGTATAAGAGAACACATACTTCTGGGGTATATTCAGTTTTTTGGAAGGATCAGCCAGCACCATGTATGAAAGGACATTGGTCACCGCTGCTCCACGTGAGTAACCGCACAGCCAGAGTTTGACCTTCCCTTTGTCATATGAACTTTTATATTTTGAATTGATATAAGAGACGAGGGCATCATAGACCTTGGTGGCAGACTCGGTGAACCCCTGATGATCCCCAGTTTCGCCGAGCTTGAAGTTGTTGGACCATTCGCGCCCATAGTTCAAACCTCTGGTAGCCACTGTGATCAGATCATAGCCGCTGTCCCTGAAATGTCCTATGCAGTAGGAGATGGAATCTGCAGAGTTGGAATCATAATTCTCATTGCACACAATGTTGTCAAAACCCAGAGTAGAATACAATTCTCTGATCTTCTGTTCCTTTGAAGTCTGGTTTGCAATCACAAGGCTTACTATAGCCAAGTCTCCGTCGAACTTTGTTGCATCATTAAAAACATCATCCTCGGCAAGTTCATCAACAGTATCTATGATTATAGGAACTGTTCCTTTATCTCCATTCATTCCAGTATCAATTCCTGATTTCGCAGTCTTATGGCTTCCTGAATCGGTGAAAGCACAGGAGATAAAACAAATTACTGCAAAAAAGATAATAATGTCATAAAAAATATTTCTTTTCATAATTATTTCAGGTAGTCACACAGCATGATCAAGGCCATGTCGGGCATGTGGAGGTAAACCATCCGGCTTAAATCCTTGTTGCCTGTTATTGCCGCAGGAATCAGTTTGGCAATTGTATTGGTCAGACATCCATTACCGCCGCTTAAATCAAGCATCTCATAAAGTGCGATGCAGGCTTTTTTAAGCTCTGAATCATTATAACTGATATGATATTGATCAAGTATTTCTTTAACATCTGTATATATTCCATCGCTTTGCAAGGTCCATCTCAAAGGTGTAGAAATCGGATCTTTCTCGAGCTTATCTCCAAGTCCTTCCATAAGCTCAGGATACCCTAAAAAATACTGGATAAGATAAGAAAAATAAGGTTGAATAGTAGCAGCAAACTTTTCCCTGGTCTTAAAGCTGTATCCCTTGTTAGGATCAGCTATACCACCATCTGTCATTATCAGGTTCAAAAGCCATTCGATTGATTCTTTCTCAGAGATTCCATATTCTATAGTGCTTTCGCCTGGGGTTTTTCCCTTTTTATAAGTAAAAGTTTCCAGCCTGAACTCAGGGATACTCTTTCTATTCTCTTTTGCCAGCTTATCAACTCTTGATTCATACCATACAGTCTCTTCTATATTTTTTCCATTTTCCTTTTTTGAACTCTTTTTTGTATAATCTGATTTTTTGGGACTGTATATATCGATATCTATTCCACAGCGGTACATTCCGTATATCTCCGGAGCAATATATGTGACAACATCGGCAGAACTATAGATGTTGAACACATTGGGGAATGCTATTGCATGTTCTGCACAAAGCCCCCTTGGTGTGCCGAATGTATAGGCGGCCACCTGCTTCTGTGGTATATTCAGTTTTTTAGCCGGGTCTTCCAGCACAAGGTATGAAAGCACATCGGCCACCGCCGCCCCCCGGGAATACCCGGTCATAAGCAGAAGGATCTTTCCGCTGTCATATGAGCTCTTGTATTTTGAATTTATATAAGATGTAAGGCCGTTATAAACCTTGGTGGCCGCCTCGGTGAATCCCTGGTGGTCTCCGCTCGGGCCTATCTTGAAGTTGCTGGCCCATTCAACATCATAGTCAATACCTCTGACAGCCACTGCAATCAGATCGTATCCCTCAACCTTATAATGACCTATGCAGTAAGAGATGGAATCGGCAGTGCCTTTATCATAATTAGCACTGCATACTATATTATCAAGCTCCATCTCAGAGAAAAATTCTTTGACTTTCTTCTCACTTCCAGTCTTAGATGCCATTACAAGGCTTATCAGAGCAAGGTCTTTGTCAAAAATAGTGGAATCCACAAAAGAATTATTGTCGGCAGCTTTATCGATAGTATTTATCTCGACAGGAATTTTTATCTCTTCTCCTTTGATTGTAGCAGTAACATAAGTTCTTACAGTATCTCGGTTGTGGTCACTTGCTAAAATGCTGCAGGAGATAAGACAAATAATTAATATTGAGGCAATAATGCCGATAAAAATATTTCTTTTCATTCTTTTCCTACCATAATAAAACTGTTTCTTTTTTTCAAGTATTTTTTCTGCCTTGTTGCAGCCTCAGCTTTGTAGTATTATTCAACCATGGGCGAGTTCAAGGCAGTTGCCCCCTACCAGCCGGCAGGTGACCAGACAAAGGCCATCGAAGAGCTGTCCGAGGGGATAAGAAAAGGATACAAGAAACAGATTCTCAAAGGGGTTACCGGATCGGGCAAGACATTCACCATGGCCAAGATCATCGAGAAGGTAGGAAAGCCTACCCTTGTCCTCTCGCACAACAAGACCCTGGCGGCACAGCTTTACCGTGAGTTCAAGGACTTCTTCCCAGACAACGCGGTTGAATACTTTGTCTCCTACTACGATTACTATCAGCCTGAGGCATATGTCCCATCCAAAGACTTATATATAGAAAAAGATGCAAGCATAAACGACGAGATTGAGCGTCTCCGTCTGGCCGCCACCTCTGCCCTCCTGGAGCGCAGCGATGTGATAATTGTCTCCACAGTCTCCTGTATCTATGGCTTAGGCGACCCTACCACATACAGCGAGATGCGTCTGGTGCTCAAGGTGGGCGAGCAGCGGAACATATCCCTTATGGCAAGACAGCTTATAGATATGCAGTACGAGCGGAACGATGCAGTCGGTGAGCGGGGAAACTTCCGTATTCACGGCGATTCCATAGAGATATTCCCAGCCTACTCCAAGATGGCCTACCGGATTGAGTTCGACTGGGACGAGATCTCCAAGATAACTGAGTTCGACCCCATAACCAGGGCCGACTCCGGGGACTACGAGTTCATCACCGTCTACCCTGCCAAGCACTTTGTGGTGCCGCCCGATGAGCTTAAGAGCGCCATGGAGAGCATCCGGGAGGAGATGGAGGAGCGCTACGACGAGCTTATGGCTTCCAACAAGGTGCTGGAGGCCCAGCGTATTAAGTCCCGCACCGAATACGATATAGAGATGATGGAGGAGATGGGCTACTGCAGCGGCATAGAGAACTATTCACGCCATCTTACAGGGCGCAAGGAGGGGGAACGGCCGTTCTGCCTCATAGACTACTTCCCGAAGAATGACTTCCTTTTATTTGTGGATGAGTCACATGTGACTCTGTCCCAGGTGCGGGCTATGTACGAGGGAGACCACTCCCGCAAACAGACTCTGTATGACCACGGTTTCCGGCTCAAGTCTGCCATGGACAACCGCCCACTCAAGTACCCTGAGTTCGAGGCTATGCAGGACAGGGTGATCTATGTATCAGCCACCCCGGGCCCCGAGGAATACCAGAAAGCAGAGAATGTTGTGGAGCAGATAATCCGTCCTACCGGCCTCTTGGATCCGGAAATAGTGGTGCGCCCCACCAAAAATCAGATAGAAGACCTCTATAAAGAAATAAAGGAGAGGATCAAGGCCGGGGATCGTATACTGATCACAACACTGACCAAGAAGATGGCCGAGGATCTGACCGATTATTTGAGCTCCCTGGAACTGAAAGTACGTTACATGCACTCCGAGATAGAGACCTTTGAGCGTGTCGAGATAATCAAGGAGCTGCGGACCGGAAAGTGCGACGTGCTGGTAGGAATCAACCTTTTGCGCGAAGGCCTTGATATCCCAGAGGTCTCCCTTATCGCAATAATGGATGCAGACAAGATAGGGTTCCTCCGTTCTGCAACCTCCCTTATCCAGACCATAGGACGTGCCGCCCGCAACGTGAACGGCAAAGTTATAATGTATGCCGACAAGACCACCGACGCCATGGCAGAGGCTATAACAGAGACCCAGCGCCGCCGGGCAATCCAGCAGGCATACAATACAGAGCACGGCATAACACCTACCACCATAAAGAAGAGCGTCCAGGACATACTGGTGCGGGTTCAGGAGGAGAAGCGGAAGGCCGAGGAAGTCAATGTTCAGGTTATGCGGGACAGCTTCAACATTGTGGAGCCCAAGGAGCGGAAGAAACTTATCAAGGCGCTTGAGAAGGAGATGCTGGAGCATGCCAAGAACTTGGAGTTCGAGGAAGCTGCAGTGCTCCGTGACGAAATAGAGCGGCTTAAGGAGATAGGCTGATGGATACAATTATCCTTGCTTCACAATCCAAGGGAAGACGCGAGCTCTTAGAGAACGAGGGCTTCTCACTGATTCCCCTACCCGCCGACATCGATGAGAATATCCCATGGGTGAACCCAGAGAAGGAAATTCAGGGTCTGGCCGAGAAGAAGGCTCTGGCCTGCCATGCACAGCACCCAGAGCATAAAGAGAAATGGATAATAGCAGCCGACACCCTGGTTGTTTTCCAGGGAAAGCCTATCGGCAAGCCGGCCGACATAGATGAGGCCAGAGCCTTCCTGAAATCACTCTCAGGCAAGGTGCACACTGTGATATCCGGGGTGGCATTCCTGGACCGCACCACCGGCAGGCTCTACTCTGACAGCGATGTCTCGGAGGTTCATTTCAGAATACTGACTGAAAAAGAAATAGAAGACTATCTTGAGACAGGAGAATGGCAGGGGGCTGCCGGTGCCTACCGGATACAGCACAAGGGTGGAAAACTTGTGGAGAGAATCCACGGTTCTTTCAGCAACGTTATAGGCTTGCCATTATCTAAATTATTTAATATAATGCATCAAGCAGGGTATCCTGCAAATTAATCTTCCGGCTGTCACAGACAGTACGAGAAAAAGAGATGGAGCGGTGTATAACGCCGCAATTTAGGAGGAAAAATGGCAGTAGTAACAATGAAAAATCTGCTGGAGTCTGGTGTACATTTCGGACATCAGACAAAACGTTGGGACCCTCGGATGAAGAAGTTCATCTTCGCAGAGCGCAACGGAATTCACATCATCGATCTTCAGAAGACCATCACAGCCATCAAGGATGCGTATGAGTTCATCAGATCAACAGTCAAAGACGGAAAGTCTGTCCTTTTCATCGGAACCAAGAAACAGGCACAGATGGCAGTCGAGAAAGAAGCCACAAGATGTAACATGTACTATGTTAACAACCGCTGGCTCGGTGGTATGCTCACCAACTTCGCAACAATCAAGAAATCAATCAACCGGCTCAAGAAAATTGAGAAGATGGAGATTGACGGCACATTTGAGAGCCTGACCAAGAAAGAGGTTGCTCTTCTTCAGAAGGAGAAGGCAAAGCTGGACAAGAACCTCGCAGGTATCAAAGAGATGAAGGATCTCCCAGGAGTCATCTTCATCATCGATACAAAGAAAGAGGCTATCGCAGTTGCAGAAGCACGCAAGTGCCACATTCCTATCGTAGCTATCGTAGATACAAACTGCAACCCAGAGGGAATCGACTTCCCTATCCCGGGCAACGACGATGCAATCAGAGCTATCACACTGTTCACTTCTATCATTGCAAACGCAGTTGTAGAGGCTGACAACGAGATCGGTCTCCAGGTAATCGAGAACATCGAGGGCGAAGAGGCACCTGCAGTTGAGGGAGCAGCAGAGAAGGAAGAGGAAGAGCCTACCATGGAAGAGGTGATGGGCGAGAAGAAGAGCGGCAAGTTCACAGACGAAGATTACTCCAACTATGTTCCTGAGGAAAAGGCCGAGGATAAGCAGGAAGAGGAAGAGAACAAGTTCGGAATCGACGAGGACAAGTTCGAGGACAAATAAGGAGTACAATAATGGAAATTAAACCTATTGATGTAAAAAAGCTCAGAGAGAAGACCGGCGCCGGAATGGGCGACTGCAAGAAAGCTCTCATCGAGGCAGAAGGAAATATCGAACAGGCTGTAAAGATCCTTAAGGAGAAAGGCCTGGCAGCAGCTGCAAAGCGGAGCTCAAGAGCTACAAAAGAAGGAAAGATCTTCACAAAGATCCAGGGAAACAAGGCTGTTATCCTGGAGCTCAACTGCGAGACCGACTTTGTATCCAGAAACGAGAAGTTCATCGAGCTTGGTGACAAGCTGGCCGGCGAGATCATCGCAACCGGAGCCACAACAGTGACAGAGGGACTCTCCACACTGGTTACCGAGGCTATCGGAATTATCAAAGAGAACATGACACTTGCACGGTTCAAGGTTCTGGACATTGCAGATAACGAGTATGTGACTGCATATGTACACGGTGTAGGAAACATCGGTGTTCTGGTTAAGTTCAAGGGAGACAGCAAGGCTCTGTTCGACAACGAGGCTGTAAAGACATTCGCATTCGACTGCGCACTGCATGTAGCAGCATTCGCACCAGTTGCCCTTTCTCCAGACAAGATTTCTGCCGACTACATCAAAGAGCAGACCGAGATCTTCCAGGCTCAGATGGACCAGGACGAGAAAGTTGCATCCAAGCCTGACAATGTAAAAGCTGGTATCCTCAAGGGCAAGCTGAACAAGCACTTTGCAGAGATCTGCTTCCTTGACCAGGCATTTGTCAAGGATGACAAGAAGAAGGTTTCCCAGGTTCTGGCAGAGACAGCAAAAGCAGCCGGTGGAAAGCTTGAGATCGCAGAATTCGTTTATTTCAAACTTGGCGAGAATGCCTGAGCAGAGTACGCTATGGAAACAGTAAAAGCTAAAACAGAAGATAAGATGAAAAAGTCTGTTGCAGCCTTGAGCGAAGAGCTGGGCGCAATCAGAACAGGACGTGCTTCTGCTTCCCTTTTCGACAAAATAAGCGTCAGTTACTTCGGCAAGCCTACCCCGCTCAACCAGGTGGCAACCATCTCTATCCCAGAGGCACGTCTGGTTGTAATCCAGCCATGGGACAAGAGCATAATGAAGGATATCGAGAAGGCAATTCTCCAGTCCGACCTTTCCCTTAACCCTAACAACGACGGCAAGGTCATCAGACTGAATATCCCGCCACTGACAGAGCAGCGGAGAAAAGAACTTGCAAAACAGGCAAAGTCCATCGCAGAGAACAGCCGCGTGGCAATCCGGAACATCCGCCGGGAGGCCAACGATGAGCTTAAGAAGAAGCAGAAGGCTGGAGATATCAGCGAGGATCAGGAAAAATCTGGAGCAGATGCAGTTCAGAAGATGACCGACAAGTATATCGGCGAGATCAACAAGATTGCAGAAGCAAAAGAAAAAGAGATAATGGAAATCTGATGCATATAGGAATTATCATGGACGGCAACGGCCGTTGGGCAAAGGAGCGGGGAAAACCCCGCACCTTTGGTCATTCAGAGGGAGTGCGCACAGCAAAGCGGATAGCCAAGGCTGCCAGCGATATGGGAATAAAGTACCTCTCCCTCTACACATTCTCCACCGAGAACTGGAAGCGGTCCGAGACCGAAGTGAAATTCCTTATGCAGCTGTTGAAAAAACACCTGAGGGAGCAGTTTTCCTTCTATAGGGATAACAACATAAGAGTTGTCCATACTGGCTCCCTTGAGAGGTTGCCGAAGGTGGTCCAGAAGGAGATTGTGGATGTGGAGGAGCTGACCAAAGACTTTTCCGGCATGACCGCAAACCTTGTGATCAACTACGGAGGCAGGGACGAGATAGTTCGGGCTGTGAGAAAGCTCCAGGAGCAGGGAGAGAGCGAGATAACAGAAGAGAAGCTCTCATCTGCCATGGACCACCCCGAGATTCCCGATCCTGACCTTATAATCAGAACCGGGGGCGAGCTTAGAATAAGCAACTTCCTGCTCTGGGAAGGGGCCTACAGCGAGCTGTATTTCAGCAAGAAGTACTGGCCCGACTGGCAGGAGGAAGACCTTAAGGAAGCAGTTGATGCATTTGCCTCCCGTTCACGGCGTTTTGGAGGAGTGACAGAGACAAAATGAATAATCTTACAAAGAGAGTGCTTCTTATCTTCACTGTTATTCCTGTCCTTTTCGCAAGCCTTTTCCTCCTTACATTTGCCAACCATATTGTGGCGCATATCATCAGTACCGCACTTATGATTGTCGGCTCCAAGGAGATGTGGCACATACTTACTGCAGATCAGGATATGGACGAGAATATCCTGGTTCTTCTCATTCCGCTTATTATTTCAATTGTAAACTATCTGGAATGCGCAGAGATTGTGGGCATGGGAACCCTTGCCATAGCTGTGGGAATTCTGCTTGTCATCATCTTCACATATCAGATATTTGCCCGCGAGAATCAGTTTGAGCATATAAACAGAAATATCCAGGCGCTGATAACCCTGGTCTTCTACCCGGGATTCTTCTTCGCCTATGCCACAAAGCTTACCACCCTGCCCCATCCGGCATGGACCCTGGTAGGTTTCCTGGTCATGGTTTTCTGCAACGATATTTTTGCCTATGTGTTCGGCATGCTGTGGGGCAAATCAACCCGGAACATCTTCCCGGTAAGCCCTAAGAAGAGTCTTATCGGTTTTATCGGCGGCTTCATCTTCTCAATAGTTGGTGCAGTCGTAATCTACTATATGGGCGCCCCTATTTTCGGCGGCTCCATTTTCAAGGCCATACTCATAAGCGCTGTAATCGGCATAGTGGCACCTGCGGGCGACCTTATAGAATCGGCCATGAAACGCTCCTCCCATGTCAAGGATTCAGGCAACTATATCCCTGGCCGGGGCGGAATAATGGATAATATCGATTCACTTATTTTCTCTGCGCCGATTTATTATTATCTTATTGTATATCTATGTTTAGCATAATAATTGGAATTTTCGGCCTGAGCCTGGTGGTGTTCTTCCATGAGTCAGGTCATTTCTTGGCCGCCAAGCTGTGCGGAGTCAAGGTTCTTGCCTTCTCCATAGGCTGGGGCAAAAAAATATTCTCATTTAAGAAAGGGGAAACCGAATACTGCATCTCGCTGCTAC
>JAGCGL010000029.1 GCA_017649605.1 Spirochaetia bacterium | reverse complement strand
CAGAGCCAGGAAGAAAATGATTGTTACTGCCAGGTATCCCTGGTACAGGTGCCCCAGGGCAAAGAAAACAGCGCTTATAATTATGGCGATCTTCTTTCCCAGCACTGACCCCAAAGTCTCAACCAGATAGAATCTGAAGAAAAATTCTTCGCAGTAGCCTACGGCCAGCATCATAATAGAGAGCATCCAGACAGGTGCCTTGAGCTCTACAGTTATAATTCCGGGATCGTCGGCCGAGCCTGTCAGAAGGAAGACAGCAAGGATTCCTGCCAGATAAATGGCCAGGATTAAAAACATTCCAGGGATAAGGTTGAGCAGAGTCTTGGGAGAGAATGAGAAAAAGCCTGTTTCTGCCAGAGGTATCCTGTTGACCAGTTTCATTATGAGTATTACAGTCACAAGTTCGGCCGAAGCTATGAAGAATGAGAGCAGTGCATACCCGATGGTTATCTCCATATGCTGGTCCATCTCAGAATAGAACGGACTGAAAATAAACAGATAGAGGGCAATGGGCAGGATAAGAGATTTTAAGATTCCGATTGCTTTTTTAGATATCATATTTCCTGTGGGAGAGCATGAGCTTCTCGGCCCCGTCCAGCTTCGGCAGCACGTTCTCGCTCTTGGTGCGGAACTTCTCCATGCGGCGGACAATCTTATCCAGCATGCGGATAGCCATGACAATGTACTTTCCTTTGTTCAGCATGACGCAGGAAGAACGCTCGGACAGCGCCGCATCGGTAATCTCGGCCCGGGTAGGCACTCCATCCTTGGCCAGGGTCTCCAGCACCTGGGTTGCCCAGACAAGGGGCAGGTGGGCCGCAGCTGTTATACGGATAATCTCCTCCTGGATTGTGGCAAAGTTCTTCCACCCTGTCTCTATAGCCAGGTCGCCCCGGGCCAGCATTATACCGGCAGGGTAGATTTTCATGGCAGAGAGTATTATGCCAGGCAGGTGCTCGAAGGCCTGCTCTGTCTCTATTTTTATGATTATGCCGGTCTTTAGTCCCAGCTTCTTTATGTCGTTTATCATCATATCCAGCTCTGCCGGATTGTTGACAAATGAAAGGTTGAGCGCCTGGATTTTCCACTTCTTCTGGTTCTTGGCAATTATGGCCAGATGCTCCTTGTCCTTAGGGGTAAAGCCCTGGCAGTTCAGCTTGGTGTCAGGGAAGTTGAGTCCCTTGTCTCCCTTTATCTTGCTCCCAGATGATTTTGCATTGGTTATCCGCACCTCGATTGCATCGGGACTCACTTTCTCTATGTTGCCCTCTATCTTGCCGTCATCGTAGTAGATGCGGTTTCCAGGCTTGGCACACTGGAACACATTCTCCAGGGTGCATCCTATATGGGCAGCCTTGTCCTCTTTTCTCTCCTCGCCTGGAATCAGCTTCCGGGTCAGAACCAGGGTGTCTCCCTCTTTAACCGTGATAGGGTCGCCTGCAAGAATGCCGGTGCGGATCTTTGGGCCGGCAATATCCATCACTATGGAACATTCCTTTTCCATAGATTTTTTTGCGGTGTGGATATTCTCAATTAT
>JAGCGL010000028.1 GCA_017649605.1 Spirochaetia bacterium | reverse complement strand
ATAAAGCATAAGATAGAGCTTCTGGGAATCCTCTCCAGCATGGCGAAGAACAGCGGTATCTCCGTTGTGATGAGCCTCCACGAGATAGATCTTGCACAGCGCATCTCCGATAAGATTGTGTGCGTGAAAGGGGAGAGGATAGCTGCTTATGGTACCCCTGAAGAGATTTTCTCTGATGAGGTGATAAAGAACCTTTATGATATCGAAAGCGGCTCATTCAATGCACTTCTTGGGAATATTGAGCTTGCTGCTCCGCAGGGAAAGGCCAGATGTTTCGTAGTTGGAGGATGTGGCTGCGGAATACCTTTTTACAGGGCACTCCAGAAGAGAGGCATCCCCTTTGCCGCCGGAATACTTATGGGCAACGACATCGACCTTGCTGTTGCATCTCCGTTGGCAGAATATGTGGTAAAAACACCACCTTTTTCCACAATCTCACAAGGTGATATTGAAAAAGCAAAAAAGGTTATTGATTCTGTTAATGTTGTTATAGACTGCGGCTCGCCGGATGGGGAACTCAACCGCTTTAACTCCGAGCTTCCGAGTTATGCTGCGGGACGGGGAAAAACCATAATAAAAACTCTTGCAGAGCTTAAGGAGACAGAACTATGAGGCTGCCCAGAATCCTGATTGCCGGCACCTCAAGCGGCAGCGGCAAGACAACTGCAACCTGTGCTTTGCTCTCGCTTCTAAAGCAGCGTGGTATTAGGGTTAAAGCCTATAATTGCGGCCCCGATTATATCGATCCCATGTTTCATAAAACTGTTTCAGGAATCTCATGTACCAATCTGGATCCTTTTTTCTGCGATGCTGACCTGCTGAAATATCTCCTTTGCGATAATTCAGGTGAGCAGCTTGCTGTAATCGAGGGGGTCATGGGCTACTATGACGGCACCAGTCAGACAGGCACCGACAACAGCACATTCACTGTGGCAGACCAGACTTGTACTCCGGTGATTCTTACAGTTGATGCCAAGGGCTCTGCCTCATCACTTTTAGCAGTGATAGAGGGCTTTCTCAATTTTGTTCCAAAAAGCGGTATCAGAGGGGTTCTGTTCAACCGCATGACACCAACAAGCTATCAGGCTGTCAAGACCATTATGCACGACCGGCTGGGAGATTCTGTTGTCCCTGTCGGCTTTATTCCAGAGCTTCCAGAGGAGTGCCATATACCTTCACGCCATCTGGGCTTGGTTACAGCAGCAGAAATCAAAGACCTTGCAGAACGGCTTGAAAGGACAGCACAGCTGTGTCAGCCTACTGTTGATCTTGATGCGGTTCTGGCATTGGCAGATAAGGCTCAGGATTTAGAATTCACTGCACCTGTCATAAAAAAGTTTGAAAAAATAAACCTTGCGGTCGCCCGGGATGAGGCCTTCTGTTTCTATTACGACTCAACCTTAAGTATGTTTGAGAAAATGGGGGCAGAGCTTAAATTTTTCTCCCCTCTGGCAGATGAAGCAGTTCCTGCAGATAGCGACGGCCTTCTGATAGGGGGAGGATATCCAGAGCTTTACCTGGATAAACTGGAAAAAAATACACACTCGAAAGAAAGTATCTGCAAGGCT
>JAGCGL010000027.1 GCA_017649605.1 Spirochaetia bacterium | reverse complement strand
TGCAGCCGGTGTACAGCTGAGTGTTTAGCATCTAAGCCGCAGATTGCAGAAAAAGATGGCAGAAAAGTGAGGTGCTTCCATGCTTACAGTTAAAGAGCTTGTAAAACACTACCCTCTCAAGGCAGGCAGGTTCAGCACCTCGGAGGAGAAAATCCACGCCCTTAACGGAGTATCCTTTACCCTTGGGAAAAAGCAGACCCTGGGCATTGTGGGGGAATCGGGCTGCGGCAAATCGACTCTGGCAAAGACTATCCTGGGGATACAGACTCAGGATTCAGGCTCTATCATCCTGGATCCGCCGGACACCAAGATGCAGTACATATTCCAGGATCCATACCTCTCCCTTGACCCCAAGATGCAGGTAAAAGAGATAATAACCGAGCCTATGCGGGCAGCCGGGATGATAACAAAGCGTGAAATTGCCGCAGAGGCTGCAAAGCTTCTTGAGATGGTGGGACTGCCCAAGGACTGGGGAACCAAGTACCCCCACGAGTTCTCCGGCGGCCAGCGGCAGCGTATCTGCATAGGAAGAGCTATCTCATCAAGGCCTGGCATAGTTATCTGCGACGAGCCAGTTTCTTCTCTTGATGTTTCAATCCAGTCCCAAATCCTCAACCTGCTTCTGGAGCTGCAGGAGAAGCTTGAGATATCCTACATCTTCATAGCCCACAATATCGCTGTGGTGCTTTATATGAGCGATATTGTCTCCGTCATGTACGCAGGCTATATCGTGGAAAGCGCAACACCGCAGGAGCTCTATGCCAACCCATTACACCCTTATACAAAGCTGCTCTTGAGCGTTGTGCCGGAGATCGGGAAGAATAAAAGGATTTTTGAGCAGAAGATAACCGGAGAGGTTCCTGATTTAATCCACATGGAACCGGGATGCCCGTTCTACAGCCGTTGTCCGGTGCATAAGGATATATGTAAAACAGCAGTTCCGCAGCTGAAATCGGGAGAGAACGCGGATCACAGCTGCGCCTGCTGGTTATATCAATAGCTTTCCAAAAGCTCAGATACCTTTTTCATGTCATTTTCAGTCGGAGGCTCTGTCTCCGAAAGCTTATAAAGCTCCTTCTGCCACTTGAACTCCCCCATCTTATGGAAAGCGAGGGGCTCTATCTTCTCCACACAGGAGAACTTATGCAGATACTCACCCAGCGCCTTTAAATGGGCTTCGTTCAAAGTAAGCCCCGGTACAATGACATGGCGTATCCACACCTTCTTGCCAGTACTCTGACAGTATTCAAGGTACTCCTTCTCCTGCTCCAGGATATTCGGCCTTCCGGTGATTTTCTCGCACAGGGCGCTGTCAAAAGCCTTGAAATCCAACAGCAGCATGTCTGCCACGTCAATGGCTTTCCTTGCCATTGACAGAGGAATTGCGGCAGAGGTGTCGATTGCGGTGTGAAGATTCTCTTTCTTAAGAAGCCCCAGGAGCTCCAAAGCAAAGTCCAGCTGCATAAGGGGCTCGCCCCCCGAGAGGGTAACACCGCCGCCGTTGTCGTAGAATTTGCGGAACGGAAGAATCTTCCTCACCACATCCTCTGCCGCATATTCCTCTCCCCCCGACACCTCCCAGGTGTCGGGGTTGTGGCAGAACATGCACCGCAGGGGGCAGCCCTGAAAGAACACAACATAGCGCACTCCCGGGCCGTCCACAGCGCCAAAGGACTCAAAGGAATGAATTCTTCCTGTCATATCACATCTTCTCGTGGAATGTCCTTGAGATCACATCCAGCTGCTGCTCCCTGCTCAGCTTGATGAAGTTCACGGCATAGCCAGATACTCTTATGGTGAGCTGCGGATACTTCTCGGGGTGCTCCATCGCATCCATCAGAGTCTCCCTGTTAAGCACATTCACATTCAGGTGCTGTCCTGTTGCTGCCATATAGCCATCCAGCAGTGTGATAAGGTTGTCGCTCCGCTCTGCATCGCTCTTTCCAAGGGCAGACGGTGCCATGGAGAATGTGTAGGAGATACCGTCCTGAGCATCGGCCCATGGAATCTTGGCCACGCTTAAAAGGGATGCCAGAGCTCCGTTTGTATCCCGGCCATGCATCGGGTTTGCACCAGGAGCCAGAGGAACGCCCTTCTTCCTGCCGTCCGGAGTGCTTCCTGTGTTCTTTCCATACTCCACGTTGGAGGTGATTGTAAGGATAGACTGGGTCGGTGTGCTGTCCCTGTACATCTTGTTCTTCCTTATGTCGTTCATGAACATCTTGGTCACCTGCACCGCAATGGAGTCGACACGGTCATCGTTGTTTCCGTACTTAGGATAGTCGCCCTCTATCTCGTAGTCCACAGCAAGGCCCTTCTCGTTCCTTATGACCTTGACCTTGGCATATTTGATGGCGGAGAGTGAGTCTGCAACCACGCTCAACCCCGCAAGTCCGCAGGCCATGGTACGCTTCATCCGCTCGTCCATAAGGGCCATCTCGATAGTCTCGTAGTTGTACTTGTCGTGCATGTAGTGGATCATATAGAGGGCCTTTGTATAGACGGTCGCCAGGTAGTTGGACATATACTCAAACCGCATCATAACCTCGTCATAGTCCAGATAATCATCGGTTATAGGCTTATATGGAGGAGCAACCTGCTTTCCGGTTATCTCGTCCACTCCGCCGTTGATAGCATACAGGAGACACTTTGCCAGGTTGGCGCGTGCGCCGAAGAACTGCATCTGCTTTCCTATCCGCATAGGCGATACACAGCAGGCGATTCCGTAGTCATCGCCCAGGTCTACGCGCATCAGGTCGTCATTCTCGTACTGTATGGAGCTGGTCTCGATAGAGATGTTGGTCGCAAAATGCTTGAAGTTCTCAGGAAGCCGTGTGCTCCAGAGGATAGTCAGGTTAGGCTCGGGCGCAGGCCCCAGGTTCTCGAGCGTATGGAGGAACCGGTAGCTCATCTTGGTCACCATGTGCCGTCCGTCCAGTCCCACTCCGCCGATAGATTCGGTAACCCATACCGGGTCCCCTGCGAAGATGTTGTCGTAGTCAAGGGTTCTGAGGAAGCGGACAATGCGCAGCTTTATGATGAACTGGTCCACCATCTCCTGGATCTCCTGCTCGGTGTAGCGCCCCTCCTTAAGGTCGCGCTCAGCATAGATGTCCAGGAATGTAGAGGTTCTTCCAAGGCTCATAGCAGCGCCGTTCTGTTCCTTAACTGCGGCCAGATATCCGAAATAGAGCCACTGGATAGCCTCTTTTGTATCCTTTGCAGGCTTTGAGATATCGAAACCGTAGATATTGCCCAGCTCCTTAAGCTGCTCCAGAGCCTCCAGCTGCAGGTTAATCTCTTCCCTTTTCCGCACTATGAAATCGCTCATAGTCATACGGTCGAACTTGATCTTAGCCTTCTGCTTCTTGTTGATGAGGAAATCAACACCATACAGTGCCACACGGCGGTAGTCGCCGATAATCCGTCCTCTTCCATAGGCATCGGGAAGTCCTGTAAGGAGCTTGGAGGACCTTGCGGCCCTGATATCGTCGGTATATACGCCGAAAACGCTCTCGTTGTGCGACTTTCTGTATTTGAAGATCTTCTTCACCTCTGGATCCAGATGATATCCATGCTCTTCCAGAGCCTGTTCCACCATCCGCACTCCGCCGAAAGGCATGATAGCACGCTTAAGGGGCTTCTCGGTCTGGAGTCCTACTATAATCTCCAGATCCTTGTTGATATATCCTGCAGGATGCGATGTTATGCCGGAGATAACCTTGGTGTCGGCATCCAGCACTCTGCCCGGAGAGTTGCGCTCCTTCTCCAGGAGCACGCTCAGCTCCTCCCACAGCTTCTTGGTCCGCTCTGTAGGGCCAGCCAGAAAAGAGCCATCGCCATCATACGGTGTATAATTTTTTTGTATGAAGTCTCTTACATCAATTGTATTTTCCCAGTCACCAGAATTAAAATTCATAGTTTCCTCCTTGTTTTCTGTCTTAAAAATACACGGAAAAAAAGGGGAAAGTCAAAAAAATAGTAACGATTTCTATTTGTGATAAATAATCTTTATGAAGTTCAAAGATAATTCAAATAATGGAGAGTATTTCCACCAGGCAGTCGTCCTCTTTAAGGATGTTTTTCCTGAATTTGTTCTCAAAATCCTTCTTTCTGGTGGCTATAATCTGCTTTTTTATCTTCTCTGAGAGCTTCTCATAATCTCTCTTAATCTTTTCCTGCATCTGGTGGTCGAACTGCTTCCTGCCATAGAGCACTGCAAGTATATGGAGAGCATGGGCAAACCTGGTCTTCGGATACTCAAGGTCAAAGCGCTCAAAACGCTCCTCCACATCATCCCAGGAGATGAAATCGCCCTTCTCTATATCCTGAGCCAGCTGCTTAAGATCCACGTTGCATACCAGGTGGCCGCACACATTGGTCCAGCCCCACACCTTCTTGGATCCATCTATAGGAATATCATCATACTTGCCGGGTACCACGCCAGGCTTCTTAAGCCATGCCAGGACAGTGGAGACTCCGTACCACAGGAGCATCTCCTTATAGGCCTTGATCCCCTCGTCTATACCAAGTATCTGCACCTTGCGGGCTGAATTCTCAAGCTCGTAGGCCGGAATCTTCTTTTTATAAGACTTCAGCAGCTCAAGCGCATTCTGAATATCCTCGGCTGTATCGGGAGCCATGAACTGGTATTCTATCCCATCAGAGCCCTTTCCAAGCCGCTTCTGGAACTTCCAGTTGTTCCTGAAAAGTGCATACATATTGTGGCGCCACCAGTAGGCAGGCATCACATCCAGGGTGTTTTCCTTCACATTATCTGAAACCAGGGCAAACGGAAGCTTTATATCAAGCTCGTAGCCAAAGCTGCTCTTTGCCAGCAGTGTGAACGGTGCAAAGGTAGAGCAGTACTTGACAGATGTGATCAGTCCTGCCCAGAATCCCCTTCCGGCCACCATCTCGCCATCGTTAGTCCTGCTGTTATGGTTGGAGCCCAGGTTGGCGCCCGATGCTATGTTGCACTGCCCTCCGATGTCGGCCGCAATAAGGAAGGAACTGTTGTGGTGCTGCTCATGCAGAGGCGCTAAAAATGAGCTCTGCACCTCGCCGCAGGCTATGGTGGAGTTGCATCCCACTGCGCTCTGGATAACCCTTGCAAACTGCTTTACAGTCACGTTTTTATCAAGGAAGCACTGCTCCACAAAGGCGCCGGACTCGATATTCACGCCGCTGCCCATAAAGGACTGCTTCACAACAGCATTGTCGCAAATAGCGGTGCGTCCTGCAGGGCTTGATCCGATCACACACTCCTCGACCCGGGTTGCGCCGGAGATTACTCCACGACGCCCCATCTTGACGCTCCGGACAGCCTTTGTGTTCTCTATCACACAGTTGTCCTCGATCACAGAATATGGTGTTGCAGCAGAGAGCTTCTGCGCTGAGAACTCTGCAAGGAACTGCTGCATAAGATCGTTTGATTTAAGATGGGTCTGAAGCCATATCTCCTGCATGGTTATGCCATTGAAGAGGATAGCCTCACGCCCTGATCTCTCGTTGCCAGCCCCGATTATCACCGGTTTTTTGAAGGTATCTGGATCGGTCGAGAGCTCTGCGCAGTTGTGGATTATGACATTGCGCCCGATGAGGGATTCTGATATTGTGCTCATGGTGAGAGAAGAATAGTCGTCGATGCAGGATGAGGTTATCTGACACCCGTAGATTCCTATAGGATGGGAGACTCCGTGGAACTGGATAAACCCTTTCTCGATGCGCCCGATGTAGACATTCCCATAGAATCCTGTGCCATGAACCAGGGTCGGATCAAAAGGTCGCTTGACATGAATCTGCTTCCAATCCTCTGCCCAACATCCATTTTTTTCAAGGATTTTTACTTCTTCATCTTTTAAAAGTGTAGAGTTATTAAACTTTTTCAAATTAAACTTTGAAAATATACCACTGCTTGGATACCCTACATTAAAATAAGAATGACTGTTTTTCTTCTCTCTCATACTGTTATCCTACCATGGAATACAACTTTTTTTCCATAAAAATCTGTCACAATTATATCAACGCTGTTTTCGCCAGCCTCAAGCTGGATGCCAGGGAATGTGAATGCCCCCTGCCTGCCATACAGCGTCCCATATTCAAAAGCCCCTGAATCAAGGACCAGAGTATCATCAGTGCGCTTAATAGTCCTGAACTCCAGGGTGCTTACCACATGGCCCGCCACAGACACCTGCACCTTGTAGAGCCCTGTAAGCCCTTTGTAGGCCATATAGACGCTGAGCATCCCCCCCTGGGAATCATAGGAGATATTGCTTACCTTCGGGAGCTCAGACTTTTTCAAGGATTCGGTCATAAGGAGCGGATTGATATACTGCTCCATCTCAAGGTCGTATAGAGCAAAGTGCAGGCTTCCCTCTTTTGTCTTTCCAAGAAGCTGCCCCTTGTTTACATGGATATCCTTTGTCAGGGCCTCAGATACTGCTACATTGGAATAGATGGTAAGAATTGAGTCAGCATGGGCCACAGCCACAAGATTATCCCCATAATAGAGCACTTCGCCAGATTCTGCGGCAAAGACCTCCTCTGCATTGATATCGATCCCTGTGTTGAACTGCCCTTTCGCATCGGAGCCGAAGGAGGAAGTCACAGCTCCCCCGGGAGCCGGGGAATCGTAGGGATAAAGCGCTGCGGCAATCATCAGAAAGGTGGAAAGAAGGATTATCCTACGCATATCACTGCTCCACCACATGCAGAGTCTTAAGATCGGTTCTGCCGTCATATAGAGCCGAGGCAACCAGGTTTCCGTTGTAAAGGAACATATAGATATGCTCCCCTGTCCCATCTCCAGAGACAACCCAGACATACTCCTGCTCCGGATCGAAATACACATCCTTAAGAGTTCCGCCGAAAGCCATGGAAAAACGGCTGAAGGTAGTCATGTTGAGCACCGATATCCCTGCCTCGTCCTCGAAAAGGAGTATATTGCCCGAGAAGGCCAGGAACGGGGTGCGCCTTACATCATCTGAAAGGTTGACCCTGTGGGAAAAATTCCAGCCATCCTGCCTCTTCTGGTACACATAGAGTATCCTGGGATATAATCCGGCTATTACAGCCATGTATTCACCGTCATCTGAAGCTGCAACTGCATATACAGTCTTATATTTGCCCTGAGTTCTGTTCTCCAGAGGTTTTCCGTCGACAATCAGCGTTCCATCAAGAAATCCGGCCGCAGAAAAGCCATCTTTAGAGGTTTGGCATGTCATGACCATTCCTGCCGGCTGCGGGAGAGAATAAGATGTTCTGGAGACTGGGTTTTCGACCCGGGGAAAGTCAGATTCCTGCACAAAATGCCGGTCAGAGCCCCCTTTTATCGGGAAAAAAAATGAAAAGAGGAGAAAAAACAGTGGAATAAAAAGAAAATATTTCTTTTCCATATATCAATTTTATAATACTGATACTATACTGTCAATGAAGGAAGATACTATGAACGACAATGAAAAACTGATATCAGAAGCTACCAAGGCTGCATCAAAGGCCTATGCTCCCTACTCCAAATTCCATGTGGGAGCAGCTGTTCTGGCCGATAATGGGAACATCTATACCGGAGTGAATGTGGAGAACCGCTCCTACGGCCTAACAATCTGTGCCGAGCGTAATGCCATAACCCATGCTGTCGCCATGGGGATGAAGTCTATAAAGGCTGTGGCAGTCTATTCCCCCGACTCCGAGGATCCCCTGCCGCCCTGCGGTGCCTGCCGCCAGGTTATAACTGAATTTGCGGCCCCGGATGCTGTAGTGATATGCTGCGGAAGCAATGGAAATGCAGTAGAGATTCCTGTGCAGGAGCTCTATCCTATGGATTCTCTGCATAATTTGAAAAAAAATTGAATATTTTTGTAACTGTAACAAGGGAGAGTTGTTTACTAAGTACAAAGCGATAAAAACTAAAAAGTTTTCTTCTAAATAATTCAATTGCAAACCTGCTGGTTCCCTCTCCTTTCCCAGCAGGTTTCTCTTTTTTATCTATGCTGAAAAAAATCAAAAAAATTAGTGCAAAAAATGTAACTTGAACGAGCTTAGATGGTTTAGTTTATGAAAGATGAAGAATCTTTTCATAAACCTCCTTTTATGTGTATCCTGCCGGCCCGATTTCCCCGTCTTTTAGCCGGCAGGATTTTTTTTGTGCTCTCGGGAATCAGAATAAAGAATAGTAGCTATCGAGGATTGGGTTGTCGGCCTGCATATCAAGGGCAGATGCGGCCAGCTCCTTGCCCAGTTTAACCCCCTCCTGGTCGTAGGAGTTGATATTCCACAGGAAGCCCTGGAACATAACCTTGTTCTCGAAGTGGGCAAAGAGGGAGCCCAGATTCTCAGGTGTAAGCCTGTCGCCATAAAGGAGCGATGTGGCTCTGTTTCCCGGAAAGCATTTATTTATATCTGCATTGGAGCGCCCATCTGCAAATGCTGTGATCTGAGCTGCCAGGTTGGCATTTAGCTTGGCCTGGGAACTTGACCCTTTGTACTGTATATCAGCACCTGCCTGGCTATGTCTGAATCCTATGAACTCCATAGGCATCTCCACCTTTCCCTGATGCAGCTGCTGGAAGAATGAGTGCTGGCAGTCGGTTCCCACCGCTGTGAAGAGGACAGGACAGGTGGCATAAGGGGCCGGCTTCCCGTTGCTCTCCATATAAAGCTGCTGCAGATGGGCTGTGAAGTCAGCCAGAGGTGCAGAATATGGGATCACCGCCTCCACCGGAATGTGGCGGATATTCACATCAATAACCTCAAGGAGGGCATCCATAAGGGCTGCATTCTCCTCCACTTTCTCATTCAGCGCAAGAATATCGCTGTAGTGTGCACCAGACAGGAACTGGCCGAAGATATCCTTTCCAAAAGCTGCAGAGACAAGTACACCGGCACAGGCACTGGTTGATGAGAACCTGCCTCCTACAAAGTCGTCGATATGGAACACAGCCAGGAACTGCTTTCCGTCATCCAGCGGAGAGCCGGCGGCAGTTACAGCCACAGTCTGCTTTGAAAGGGAGACTGCAGGGCATTTTTTCTGTATGTATTCTTCTGCAAAAGTATAGTTGGTAAGGGTCTCCAGAGTGGTGCCGCTCTTGGTGACCAGGATGAAAAGTGTGGTTTCCGGGTTGATTCTTGAAAGGACAGATGCAGGTTCGTCAGGGTCGATATTCGAGATAAACTCGGCCTTAAGTATCGGTGCTATATTTTCAGCCCTGCAATAGCCTAAAAGCCCTTTGTACAGAGCCTTGGGGCCAAGTCCAGAGCCGCCGATGCCTATCTGCACAAGGGTGTCGAACACCTTGCCGGTGCTGCTTTTAATCGCACCGGATCTGACTTTGTCGGCAAAGGCGAAGAACTGCTCCTTCTGACTCTCGTAAAAAGCAGCATTATCAGCAGTCTTCTCAGAGACAGGAAGATCTGCAGTACCGCGGCAAAGGTGATGAAGAACAGCCCTGTTCTCCCCTTTGTTGGCTATGCCGCCGGCAAGGAGAGAGCGGTACTTGGCTATGCACTCCTGCTCATCGGCAAGGCTCTGGCACAGCTGCACCAGCTGGGGTGTTATGCCTTTTCCTGCGTAGCTGAACGAGAGGTTCCTGCCGGCAGGTGCAACATATTTCCTCACAGCTTCCGGGGTAAGGAGCTCCTTAAGGCTTGGTTTTCCCTTGTAATAGGCACACAGCTTTTTGAAAGCTTCTGTTTCTGTCAGACCAAAATAGTTCATCTCTGATAGACTTAATTCCTTTTGCTATTATATAATAGTTTATCGGAGTTTTTGTCAAATTGCATAATAAGCATTTCATCTACTACATTCTCATACTTATCACCATTCTGTTCTGGAGCTCAACCTTTGTCTCCACCAAAATACTCCTTAATGACTTCAAGCCCATAGATCTTTTTGTATACAGGTTTATACTGGCATATCTGCTGACTATTCCGTTCTATCCCCACTTCCACAGGCCTGAGTCGCTCAAGACCGAGCTTATGCAGGTGGCGCTGGGAATCACCGGAGGATCCTTATATTTCCTGGGAGAATCCTATGCCATCAAGTACTCCACCCCATCCAACGTGGCTATAATAGTGGCAACTGCCCCACTTGCCACCATCTTTCTGGCAAGCCGGTTCCTCAAGAGCGAGAAGATAACAAGGCAGGTGACATTAGGTGGCTTTATTGCCCTGGCAGGTGTCATAATGGTTGTATACAATGGCATTGCCATGCCCTATATCGAGCCTTTCAGCTCTCTTCTGGCGCTGATCTCGGTGGTATCCTGGGGTTTCTACTCCATCATCCTCAAGCTGATAGAAAGCAAGTATCCTACTGTCTACATCACACGCAAGACCTTCTTCTGGGCAGTAGTGACCATCCTTCCCCTCTATTTTGCCACCAGGGCCCCTTTTGAGCCCAGGCTTTTTCTTAAGCCGGAGAACGCATTCAACCTTCTTATGCTGGCCTTCTTCGCCTCCACCATGGCCTACTATATATGGGGAAAAGCCACACTGGCGCTGGGTGCGGCCAAGACCAACAACTTTATCTATATGATTCCCCTTTTTACCCTGATGGAATCCTCCATCATCCTGGGAGAGCCTTTCAGCATCTATGCTGTGCTGGGTGCAGTCCTCATCCTGAGCGGTGTAGTGATCGCCGAGCTGGCCCGGGGTACAAAATAAATATTTTTATCTTATATACTTGTTTTTTCCTTATAAAGCCATTACAATGAATCCAAACGCTATAAGAGGCACTAAGGAATATGACTTTCAAAGAGATTGTTGAGCATATCAGCTGCGAGATAATAAACAAAGGCAATGATTTTGATACAGCTGTTATTGAGAATGTTTCTGCCGGAGACATGATGAGTGAGGTTCTGGTTGGAGACGAAGATAACAGAATATTGGTTACAGCCCTTACAACCGACCAGGTTGTACGTACTGCCGACATTGTGGAAGCCCGCGGAGTAATCCTTATAAATGGCAAACGGCCCCAGACTTCTATGAAGACTCTGGCTGAGGAATCTGGGCTGACCCTTATTTCCACCAAGAACAATATGTTTACTACCTGCATCGAATTGGGGAAATTGCTTGGGAAGTGTGAATAATCTTCTTTTTGTAAACGATTCTCACGAAGTTATTCTGGAAAGTATATACACAGTCCGGGTCAAGGAGGCTATGAACGCCAACCCTATGCGTGTTGCCCCTGACGACACCATGCGCACTGCCAAGAATATCATGAAGGAAAACGGCCTTACCGGTCTTCCGGTGGTTGACGGAAACAGGCTGGCAGGAATCCTGAGCCTCTATGACATCATGGCCTGCTACGACAACGGCAGCATGGACGACAAGGTAAGCAAGTACATGTCCAGGGATGTCATCCTCCTTGAGGAGGATATGCCTATATCCTTCGCAATCAACTATTTCAACAAGTTCAAATTCAGACGGTTCCCTGTAATAAACAAGAATAAAGAGCTTACCGGCATGATAACTGCCCGTGACCTTACTGCCGCAATGCTGAACAATATAAACAAGCAGCTTCAGAAATACGACAAGCTCAATATGCGCCTTAGCGATCCCGACCCTTCCGACATAAGGCCCGACACTGTCATCTACAGACAGTTCATTGTGCATAAATATGACTTCGAGAACGCAGGAAAGGTGACATCAGAGATCAAGAAGATACTGAAGGAACGTGGTGTAAAGCAGAGTATAATCCGCCGTGTCTCAATTGCAGCCTACGAGCTCGAGATAAACCTGGTTGTCCACTCCGACGGAGGCGTCCTTATATTCCAGCTTCTGCCCGATGCAATCATGATCAAGACCCAGGACAAGGGGCCTGGCATACCAGACCTGGAGAAAGCCCTGACCGACGGATTCTCCACTGCCAGCGAATGGATACGCTCCCAGGGCTTCGGTGCCGGCATGGGGCTTCCAAATGTAAAGAGAGTCAGCAATGACTTCCAGATATCTTCCGACGTTACAGGTACGGAAGTAAAAATCAAAATTAATTTAGGGAACGAAGAAGATGAAAGTAAGTGATTTAGAAGCACTGGGTTATACCAGAGAGACAAAGAAAGAGATGGAAGATTACGAAATCAAGGCCGGATATACTGGCGACCTCTTGAGCGATGTCATGGCAAACGCCCCATCCGATTCCATCCTTATCACCATCCAGGCTCATAAGAACACCATAGCAGTGGCTACACTGGCTGGAATCAGGGCAATCCTGGTATGCAACAAGCGGGCTATCCCCTCCGACATGATCGAAGCTGCCAATGATAACGACGTAGCTCTTTTCAAGACAGCAGAGACCCAGTTCGAGGCATCTGCAAAAGTTGCTCAGAAAATGAACCTCTGATGCTGATACGGGCCGATTTCCATATCCATTCCTGTGTATCTCCATGCGCCTCGCTGGAGATGTCCCCTGCCGCCATTGCAGAGAAAGCCAAAGAGAAAGGGCTTGATCTGGTGGCACTCACCGACCACAACACTGCCTTAAACTGCCCTGCCTTCAAGGCAAACTGCGCACAGCAGGGGCTCTGGAGCCTCTATGGTATGGAGGTGACCTCCAGCGAGGAGGCGCACCTTGTGTGCCTGTTCGAGGATGTGGAGACTGCCCTCGAGTTCTCCGAGTTTGTCTATAAATACATGCCCGATATCGAGAACAAGCCCGAGGTGTTCGGCGACCAGGTCTATGTGGACGAGAACGAGGAGATCTTAGGAGAGGTAGAGAAGTACCTGGGCAACGCAAGCGGCCTCTCCATAGATGATGTGAGGGAGGAGGTAATCTTCCGGAACGGCCTTTTTATCCCTGCCCATGTGGATAAGCCGGTTTTCTCCATAGTATCGCAGCTGGGGTTCCTCCCCGATGCCGACTACACTGCAATTGAAGTATTCAACCCCGCCAATGCCAAGGATTACGCCAAGTATCCTGTAATTTCCGATTCCGATGCCCACTACCTGGACGATGTGGCCAAGAAGCAGCTCTACATAGATGTGGAGGAGAAAAGCTTCGCAGCCCTCAGAGACAGCCTCCAGAACAACAGGATAGTTTTAAAATAGACTGACATAGGCTTAAAGGCTGTGGCAAACATTTTTCCAAAAAGAAGTTGACACAAAGTCCCTATTTAATTAATATACATTCAGCATTCCCCTGTAGCTCAGCCGGTAGAGCGGGTGGCTGTTAACCACTAGGTCGGCAGTTCGAGTCTGTCCGGGGGAGAATCAAGGCTGCAGCGATGCAGCCTTTTATTTTTATATTAATTTGGGGTGGGATTCCTAGGAATCTCTGAGATTATACCCTTTGACCTGATCCAGGTAATGCTGGCGTAGGAAAACCGTACCATCTCCACCCCTTTTCCGGAGGTAGTATGAAAAAATCACTGATCTTAGTTCTGTGTCTCATCTGTGCAGCATCAGCATTTGCCGGAGCTTCCAAGGAAAAGGCTTCTCCTGATGCACCTGTGCTTGTAGTCTATGCAACAGACTCATTCCTCTCTGAATGGGGAGCCGCTCCTGTAGTATTCACTATTTTCGAGGAGAAATACGGCATAAAGATTGAGCAGCGTCAGGGAGGCAGTGCCGGCGAGATTGTGAACCTGGCAATCATGGAGAAAGAGAAAGCTGGCGCCGATATCATCATAGGAGTGGACAACAACCTTCTCTCCACTGTCCTTAAGAACGACCTGTTCATCCCCTATAAGCCTGCTGGGCTTGAGAATGTGAAAGAGGACCTTATCTTCGACAAGAGCTATCATGTCATCCCATACGACTACAGCTTCTTCTCTCTGGTATACGACAGTAACAAAATAAAGAATCCACCCAAGAGCCTTGATGATCTTCTGGACCCAAAGTATAAGAAATCCCTCATAGTGATGGATCCGCGCACCTCCAGTCCCGGCCTCGGCTTCCTTATGTGGACTGTAAAGTGCAAGGGAGACGGCTACAAGGACTACTGGAAGAAGCTTATGCCGAATGTGCTCACTGTATCTGAGAGCTGGAGCTCAGGCTACGGCCTTTTCACCAGCGGCGAGGCCCCTATGGTGATAAGCTACACCACAAGCCCTGCCTACCATGTGGAGTATGAGATGGATGATCACATCAAGACTGTTGTCTTTGATGAGGGCAACTATATGCAGACCGAAGGTATCGGCATCCTCAAGAATGCACCTCACATGGATGCGGCCAAGAAGTTCATGGACTTTGTCCTTACCGAGGATTTCCAGGAGGCACTGCCGCTGACCAACTGGATGTATCCGGTTATAGATATCCAGCTGCCGGCATCCTACATAAGCGCACCGATCTCCGAGAAGCCGCTTCTGCTGGAAGCTGACGATATTGATAAGAACCTGGACAGCTGGCTTTCAGGCTGGCTTGAGAGCACACTGGGTAAATGAAAGAGAACAGGCTTTTCCTACTCATACTTTTT